>CAMLRE010000313.1 GCA_946482355.1 uncultured Bdellovibrio sp. | reverse complement strand
GATACCACATGCTGACATTCCGTTGGATGTTGTGACGAAGAATGAACTTCAATCTGCCCGTCTTCTTTGGGATAAGCAATGGCGACATTACTTTCTAAATAGAAATGATCGGCACCACGAATCACTAACGAATTTTCTAATTTGTTAGGGGCTAAGCTCAAAGCTTTTTCAACTTCGCCGCGCTCGATTTTACGAGAACCGGCGATAAAAGATTCAAGTGAAATTGCATCTTGCACTGATAAAACCGCAGGTTTTACTTCGTACGTGACTTCAATCAACGCTTTACCAGCGGCGGCCGTATCAGGGTTAGTTGCTGCAATTAAAGCAATCGCTTCACCAGCAAAATTTACTTCAGTTTCAGCTAATAACGGTTGGTCTTGAAAAATCGTGCCCCAGATATTGTGGTGAAAGTCTTTACCTAAAAAGATGCCTTTAACACCCGGCGATTTTAATGCTTTTTCTATATTTATTTTTTTAATTTTAGCTTTGGCATGCGGGCTATAAAGCACATCTACAAAAAGTTCGTTTGATAACTTAGCACGGTCATCAACAAACTCACTACGACCCGTTACATGCGTGTGAGCTGAATCATGCGGAAGATTACTCATGACCTACTCCTTGTTCACGAAAGAATTTATGAAATAGATTTTCAGCTACGACATGGCGAAACGCACTTGTCGCACGCAAATCGCTTAACGGCGTAATTTCTGTGTGCAGAAGCTCAAGAGCCTGCGCTAATTTCTCGGCACTTACTTTTTCATTGGTTAAGCTTTTTTCAGTTTTATAAAGACGAACTGTTGTGGCAGCAACGCCACCTAAAGCTAATTTAATATCTTTAATTTTAGTTTTTTCTTTATCAGCCCACGCTACGCGCGCCGCGAAGTTAACAGCTGAAATATCTAAATCTTTACGCTGTGAAATTTTATAAAGCGCTAAAGATTCATTTTTTTGTGGAATATCAAAGTGTAAAGCCACAATCAGTTCTTTAGGCGAAAGATTGATCTTACGGTAATCTAAGAAAAATGATTCTAATTTTACAAAACGTTTTCCTTTAGGCCCGTGAATTTCAACTTCAGTGTTCATTGTCAGTAAAAATGGCGGCGTGTCTGCAATTGGTGAAGCATTCGCCACATTTCCCACTAAAGTCGCCACATTTTTAATTTGCGGTGAGGCAAACAGATCTAAGAACTTTGCAAATTCAGGGATTAAGTCTTTAACGTATAAACGTAAATCACTTAGTGTTACACGGGCACCTACTGATAAACGAGTTTTTCCGTCTTTTTCGATCTCATACAGTTCAGGAATTAAATGTAAGCTTAATGCATTTGTTAAACGAAGTTTTCGTTTGTTGTGAACAACGCCTAAATCAGTTGATGCTCCGACAATACGAACAGATTTGTTTTTGGCTAAGAAAGCTAACGCTTCTTTTAACTTGGTTGGTGCGAAAAATGAAAAGCTTTCGCTCGTAATACTGATCGGAACTTTTAAATGCTGTTCGATTTCTTTTTGCGAAGCCGATGAATAAAAACGCTTCATCACTGATTCACTTTCAGGAATAGAAATATTTTTTGCCGCATCGATAATTGGCTGGTAACCCGTGCAACGGCAAAGATTTCCTGTGGTTGCATTTTTAGCATCGGCTGAAGTGATTTCTGTTTGTTTTTGACAGATCTTTTTTTCTACCAAACCAGTTAAAGCCATTACAAAACCCGGTGTACAAAATCCGCACTGACTGCCATGACAGTTCATCATCGCTTTCTGTACGGGCGTATGCTCAGGCTGAGCTAATGCATCAACTGTAACTAAATGTGATCCATCCATTTGTGCCACAGTTGTGACACACGAATTAATCGCTAAAAAAATATTTTTCTTTTTACCTGAGTAATAAGGAAAAAATCTAAGCACTGAGCAAGCGCCACAATCGCCCTCAGCACAAACAATCTTAGTGCCTGTTAAATTTTTGTGATAACGAAGATAATCTGAAAGCATCACACCAGCTTGATCGCCTGAAATTTGATGTCTTTCGCCATTAAGATAGAATAAAATGTAATTGCGTGTTTTCATCCAAATTTCATTGTTCAATAGAAGACTCTTGATCTGTAGGTATTTCTTTTGTAACGTAGTTCGTCATGAGCAACCAGTATATGAAAAGAGCCATTGAGCTCTCAAAAAAGAATATCGAACACGGTGGCGGCCCTTTCGGCGCCGTCATTGTGAAAGATGGAAAAATCATCGGTGAAGGATTCAACAAAGTCACCGCCAACAACGACCCCACAGCCCACGCTGAAGTAGAAGCTATCCGCGAAGCCTGCAAAAATATCAGCAACTTCGATCTTAACGGTGCCGAAATTTATACCAGCTGCGAACCTTGTCCAATGTGCTTATCAGCCATCTACTGGGCACGCCTGTCAAAAATCTATTACGCGAACACGAAAAAAGATGCGGCCGAAATCGAGTTTGATGATGATTTCATCTACACTGAAATTCCAAAACCAATCTCTGAACGCAAAATCTCTATGGTTCAGATGATGCGCCCAGAAGCTTTAGAAGTTTTTAAAGCTTGGCAAGTTTCTACAGTAAAAATTAAGTACTAACCCTATCGGCCCCTAGGCATAAGAATTGAACCTTCGTGATTAATCACTTTAACACGGAGGTTCTTTGTGAATATTGCCCCGGCTTCTACTCGCCGCACATTTTTGCAAAACGTTTTTCACTTCTCACTTTTATTTTCTACTACAGGAATGAGCCTTTTAACAGCAGCTTGTTCAGATGGCGACAACAACGACTCAAATGGAATTTTGGATGTCGATGGCAATTGCGTTAATAACGGCACCAACGTTGATATTCAAGTGACTCACACGCCAAATCACGTTCTTACCGTTTCACGCGATGATGTAAATGCGGGCTCTGCTAAAACTTACACCCTTGAAAATAATGGTTCAGGCCATACACACACCATCACTTTAACGGGCGAAGATTTTACGATGCTTCGAAACAATGTCGGCTTACGAAAAACAAGCACGACAGATGCAGGTCATAATCACTTAGTGACGATCAGTTGCGCCTAGCAAGCAATGGCTAAACCTTTGCACCACTTAAGCTCGCTATTGTTTTTATAACAATTTATCCCAATTATTCCCCGCTTAGGAGGTCTTATGGAACAAAATAAAGCTGGCACCACGGCAGTTGATTCAGCCGCCGAGCGTGCTCGTACCGCCACAACTAATCTAGCAAAGAATGCTCCTGTCACAGCCACAGGGGTTTCAAAAGAAGCAGCTGAAGGCGAAATTCGCCAGCTCTTAGAAGAATTTGCTGACGCTATCAGAAGCGGAAAAATCGAAGATATTATGTCGTTTTATGATCCAAGCTTAATTGCATTTGATGTCGCCCCTCCCTTACGCTTCACAAACGCAAATGAATACAGAAAAAACTGGGAAACTATGTTTACAACAAAAATGCAGTTTCCGGTGAGCTATGAATTTAACGAAGAAAAATTGCACGTCGATGGAGACTTAGGCGTGTTTCATGCGTTGATTCACACAGCAGGTTCAATTAAAGAACCGCAAGCCGGCGAACCTAAAGAGATGGACTGCTGGGGACGTTACACTTGTGTGCTTAAAAAAACGAATCATCGTTGGCGCATTTTCCACGAACACTTTTCAGTGCCCGTGGCCGAAGACGGAAAAGCATTAATGAATTTGAAACCTGGATACGAAGTATCCCACTAGTTACCAGATACGAGGTTTCTCATT
>CAMLRE010000312.1 GCA_946482355.1 uncultured Bdellovibrio sp. | reverse complement strand
CATATTTTAGAATTTTTAATCCAGAGTCGCAGATTGAACGTTTTGATCCTGATCTTGAATACGTTAAAAAATGGGTTCCCGAAGTTGGTACAAGCAAATATGTAAAACCTGTCGTCGAGCATAAGTTTGCTCGGGAACGTGCTTTAGACACTTTTAAAAAAGGACTAAAAAAATGAAAATTTTAATCACTGGTGCCACAGGGCATGTCGGAAATTATGTAGGGCGAAGACTTGTACAGTTAGGTCATGAAATATCCGTGATTACACGTTCAAAAGAAAAGGCTTTAAGTTACTTAGAGTTTCCGGCTGAAGTGATTGAACATGATTTGGTTAATCATCCGTTGCCAGAAAAAAAGTTAGAAGGCATCGAAGCTATTATTCATTTAATGGGCGAAACCGTAGACGGGCGTTGGACCAAAGAAAAAAAAGAAAGAATTTTAACTTCACGTAAAAAGAGCAGCGAAAACTTAGTTAAAGAATTACCAGATAGTGTGAAAGTGATTATCTCGGCTTCAGCGCAAGGAATTTACGGCGATCATAAAAATCACATCGTCACTGAAAAATCAAAACTGGGTCATGATTTTTTAGCCGAAGTTTGTAAGCAGTGGGAAGAGCCTTTTAAGCATTTAAAAAAATCGGTTAGAACAGTTCAATTGCGTATTTCATTAGTGCTAGACCCGCAATCTGGCGTTTTGCGCCGAATGATTCCGCTATTTCAGCGTGGTCTTGGCGGAACACTTGGTACCGGCAAACAGTACATGAGCTGGATTGCGATTGAAGATTTATCTGAGATTATAGTGCAAGCGTTAACCAATGAAGCCTATCATGGGCCGATAAATTGTGCGACAGATAACCCTGTCACCAACACCGAATGGACAAAACTTTTAGGTCAGCAGCTTAATGCCATGAAATCACCGCCGGTTCCATCGTTTGCTTTACGGATTGCGCTTGGTGAAATGGCTACTTCTGTGTTGGGTTCGGTTCAAATATCACCGGAAAAATTGGTTGAATGTAATTTTAAATTTAAATACCCAAAATTAAAAGATTACTTCGCCCATGCACTAGAGCATTACAAAAACGGAAGATATTTTTTCAGTGTTAAACAATATGTTCCTAAAGACATTGATTCGGTTTTTTCATTTTTTTCAGATGCGAAAAATCTAGAGCTTATTACACCACCGCTTTTAAGTTTTCGTGTAACCCACATGTCGACTAAAACAATTCACAAGGGCACATTGATTGATTACAAATTAAAATTAAAAGGTATTCCGCTAAAATGGCGCACGTTAATTTCAGAGTGGAATCCGCCACATAATTTTATCGACACCCAATTATCAGGGCCGTATACAATTTGGAATCACACGCACCGCTTTGAAAAGCTTGGAAACGGCACTTTAATCAGCGACGAAGTTCAATATAAACTGCCGCTTGGTTTTTTAGGTCAGATAATGGCCTCTTCGTTAGTCCAGAACGACGTTGAGAAAATCTTTAAATTTCGTCGCGAAGTGATACATAAACTAAAAATTTGATTCAGTATTGTTAAGAAAAAGCCGAAAATAGATGTATGGTTGTGGCGGAAATTCCTTATAAAGCTCGTATCGAGCTTAAAGATAAACAAATCACGGTAAGAGGTTCAAAGCTCTTATTGGATAAAGTGACTGCGTTAAAAGCGCAGTACGGTAATGATCCGCATAAATGGCCTCAGCAACGTGTGGCTTGTGGTGAAGATATTCTGATTAACGAATTTATTATGAAGGCTAACTTCGAATTTAAGTTTTGTTATAACCACGAAGAACTATGCCACTGCAGAAACGTGCCGACAGAAAAAGTTTTTACATCTATTAAAAATGAATGTTTTAAAGTTGAAGACGTATCACGTACAACTTTAGCAGGCACCGGTTGTGGTTCCTGCAAAAAAGATATTACTGATTTAATCGAGCAATTTAAGAAGTCTTAATTCGTTATTAATTCTATCTTCAATCGAAGAAATACTATCAGCGTTTAACCATGTACCTGCAGAACTTTTGTGTCCGCCGCCATCTAAGCGTGTGGCCACAGTGTAAGCGTAATCATTTAAAGCTGAACGAAAGCTGACTTTGTATTCGTTAGCTTCAGCCTGACGGATAAAGTAAGCAAATTTAACGGTCGGGATTAGGGTAAACATATCAACGATATCATTTACATCATCACCGTGAAGTTTATATGTTTCTAATTGTTTTAAAGTCACAGAAAGACCCACAACTTTGTTGTTAGCTGAATACTTAGCTGAATGAATAAGTTCAGCTAAGAACTTCATTTTTTCAGGTGTCCAGTGGGCAAATAAAGCGCGCTGAATTTTTTCAGTGTTAATTTGATGGCCGGCCAACTCAGCCGCAATTGAGTGCGAACGGGCCGAGTTACGTACAAGTTTAAAAGCCTGTGTATCAAAAGTTAAAGACGAGTATAAAGCTGAAGCGATAAAATCGTTAATCGGCACATTCAACATTTTGATAATATCAAAAACGATTTCACCTGTAGAGGCGGCGTCCAAATTCATAATGCGAAAAATAAGCGGGTGGGGCTTAGAATTTTCAACGTGATGATCGATAAATAAAACCTTACGGTTTTTGTTAATACTGTTTTGAAACAGGGGATTACAAAGTTCACCGTGGTTTGTATCTAAGATAATTAATAAATCAGCATTGATATCATCAGGAGTTGTGCAAACATCGACATTTTCAAGCATGTAAGAATAACGTTTAGGCACTTCATCAACGGGAACAAACCACACCTGCTTGTTCAAATTCTTAAGGGCACCGTAAAGAGCAGCCAAAGACCCGATACCGTCTCCGTCCGAGTTTCTATGTGTTGTAAGTAAAATACGTTGCGCTTGCAGGATGACATCGATTTGGGACTCTATAGGCATAGGGAATATGATAATATGACGCGATGTAGCCTGTCCCCTGTAGTTTGTTAAAGTTAAACATTTTTGGTATAAAATAAGACTTTTGAATAGGAAGTCTTTTTAGGTAGGTATTACATATGGCACAAGACGCGTTACCAATGACAGTTCGTGGAAAACAATTACTTGAAGCAGAGCTTAAAAAGCTGATGTTTGAAGAGCGCCCAGCTGTAATTAAGGCGATCGAAGAAGCTAGAGCTCAAGGTGATATCTCTGAAAATGCCGAATATGAATCGGCTAAGGAACGTCAAGGGATGATTGAAGGTCGTATCGGCGAAATTCAAGGTAAACTTGCCGGGGCTGAAGTTATTGACCCAAGCACTATTAAATCTGACCGTGTTGTATTCGGTGCAACCGTTGTCATCATGGATCAAGAAACTGAAGAGCAATCGACTTACCAAATCGTCGGTGTTGACGAATCTGATGTAAAAAACGGCATGATTTCTATTTTATCTCCGATTGCCCGCGCCATGATCGGTAAAAAAACTGGCGATGCGATTACGGTGCAGTCTCCTAAAGGTGACAAAGATTACGAAATCGTTTCCTTTAAATTCGTCTAATTCCGTTCTACAATCTAAAGCATGAGACGTGCGGTAGTTGATCAGGCGGGATTAAGGGTCGTGATGATAGGAATTGTCCTATCACTTTTTTTCGGCCTTATTTTTAAATCCCAGATCAGATCATCGGTTGTTAAAGCACGTCTGCAGCAATCCATCGTAAGATTACAAAAAGATGTAAATATTGATTTTGAATCGGTTGAAGTTCGTTTAAGCGAATGGGGTTTGCCTCGTCCGGTGATTGAAATACGTGGCATTCGTGTGA
>CAMLRE010000311.1 GCA_946482355.1 uncultured Bdellovibrio sp. | reverse complement strand
CACTAGAGAAATCACGAGATGCTTCAGACGCAGGTGCCGGACCGCTGCTGCCTTTAGGGCTGCAACTTGAAATAGCTACTGCAAGTAACGCAATTAGGGTGATTTGTTTGGAAACAGTCATTTCTGACTCCTTGTCAAAATATTTAAATCAGTTTCGGGCATTTTAAGAAAAACTACACATTAAAAAGGGCAAAATATCGTCTTAATACAAGGGTTTACAAAGGTTCACTTTTTTGACTAAATGTTAGATAGTAATCATAAAAATAGAGTCAAAAGTTTGGTCGTTATTTTTTTACTTCGGGAGTCTTAACATTATTGTTTCATATTTGCTTTTAGTGATAGCCATGATTTCTATTCAATCGGGAGCCTCGATTGCGAAGGGTTTGTTCGTTGAAATGGGCCCTGCCGGAGTCACAGCTTTGCGTGTTTTCTTCTCGGCGATGATCTTAGTGATTATCGCAAACCCCATTAGACATAAAAAAACATTCAAACATATTCTTAGTGATAAAAAACAACTGGGCTTAATCGCAGCCTACGGTTTATCACTGGGGCTAATGAATCTTTTCTTCTATTTTTCGTTAGAAAGAATTCCTTTAGGGCTTGCAGTCACTTTAGAATTTGCGGGGCCATTAGCTGTTTCAATTTTATACTCGCGCAAGTGGATTGATGTTTTATGGGTGGTCTTAGCGGCTTTAGGAATCGGAATTTTATTTTTTCATAGCGGTGAAATGAAGATCGATCTTATCGGTATGTTACTGGCGCTAGTGGCCGCGTTTTTTTGGGCCTTGTATATTATCTTTGGCAAAAAAGCGACCCGTAACGATCATGGAAGCCTTATTGTTGCAAGCTTAGGAATGTGTTTTGCCGCGATGGTGGCTTTACCATCGGGATTATTTATGAACCCGCAACAAGTGATTAACCCTAATTACTGGTTAGCAGGCTTAGGCGTTGCGATTTTATCAAGTGCCGTGCCTTATAGTTTAGAACTAAAAGCGATGAAGTCGATTCCAGAAAAAACTTTTGGAATTTTAATGAGCTTTGAGCCTGTTGTGGCGACCACTGTAGGCTTTATCTTTTTAAAAGAAAGTTTAGATTTAACTCAGATCGGAGCGATGTCATTAGTGATTATCGCTTGTGTAGGAAGTTCTTATGAATCATGAACAATTAGGGCCTGATTTTGATTTGCAAAAATTTTTAGACGCGCGTGAGCTTTGTTTAAAAGCGGCTGATATTATTATCGACCGTATTGAAATCGGCATGACCGAAAAAGACGGGCAAGCTTTGGTAAAAGATGTTTTTAAAGAATTTGATATTACGAAGTTTTGGCATCCGACAAAGTTTCGTATGAGCACAGACACCACTAAAACGTTTCGTGATTTGCCCGATGAAAATTTAAAAGTCATTGATCAAGATATGATGTTTATTGATATCGGCCCGATCATTGAAAATCACGAAGCCGATTTTGGCAGAACTGTCGTCTTAAATAAATCAGGTGGCGAACTTAACCCTAATTATGTCAAGCTAGCCAAAGCCAGCGAAACTATCTTTCGCGAAACCGAAGCCTATTGGAAGCAAACGGGTGCTACCGGAATCAAGTTATTTGAATTTGCACAAAATAAAACCGCTGAATACGGTTACCGCCTAGATCACCGTATGGCCGGGCATAGATTAGGTGATTTTCCGCATCACTTATATTCAAAACATAAATTGTTTGAATTTGAACAAAGCCCACTTAAAAATATTTGGGTTTTAGAGATTCATATTGTCGATGATAAAAACCAGCGTGGCTCTTTCTTTGAAGACATTATGATTGAGGGCAGATGATGAAAATTTTTATTTTAGCTTTATTTGTAGGTTTACAAGCTCAGGCATTTACCAACGGCATTTATAACTGCGTTGAAGGTAATAATGATTCGATCTGCCCGCAAAAAATTAAATTTACTTCAGTGAGCGGCACCGCCACATTGCGCGTGGTTTATTCAGGCTATTGCAACGACCAGGGGCCTTATCGTTATTCTTGTGAAAATGAAACATCGTGCGGTGACATGAATGTTGGCTTCACTAAACTTTCTGAAACCTCTTATTATTGGGTTAATAAAGGTTACGATATTCACTGTAAATTCGAATTATCGACTGAAAAATAGGTCGCAAATTGGGACCTCGCCTGAGGCAATTTACCCCGAGTCATTTTGTAAAAATTAGTACGTGCGACTTCGCGTTTAATATTTAATGGCGTAGTCATTGCAAACCCCAAACAAATCACTGGATTGGGAGCGTTTGTATGAATATTATTTTGCGTTGTCTTGTCATTGTAACGTTAGTGGCTTCATTGTTTGCTATTGAAGCTTTAGCCATGATCTCAGAACAAACTCAGCAAGCTGCTACAAGCCTTGGAGCTGCGGGTTTAGGCGAGGTTGAATTTGTCGCTGGGTCAGATGCTTTAACTGATCAAAGCCGCGCAGAAATTCGTAACGCTGTGGATGAAGCTCGCCGTAAAGGTGAACTTGATCATGTTAAAGTTCTTGCGTGGTCAGACCAGGAATATCCAGCTGCTAAAACATCTCAAAGTAAAGCCAATGTGGCTTTAGCCAAAAAAAGAATCGAATCATTAAAAGCTTTTTTAAAAACAGATTTAAAAATTAAAAATGTTGATGGTTTCAACATGGCAGAGAGACCAGGAAAACTAAAAGAATTTTTAAATACAAAAGAAGCTCGTGTAAAGAAAACGACTGAAGTAGCGGGGGCTGCTCCGGTGCAGGATGCTGACACGGGGTTATTTGGTGAAAAGGGGCAGGCTTCGAAAGCAGTTCTGATGATTTTCACAAAAAAGTAATCGATGAAAAACCAAAGTTTAGAAACGAACCAAAGCAAAGATTGGATCGCTCACTAAAAACTAATAATCAGGTGTTTTAAAACGCCAAGGAGAAAAAATATATGGAAACGACTTCTGATATCAAAAATCAATTTAATTCTAAAGCAGAAAAAATCGGTGAAAGAGCAAGTCACGCTGTAGACCGCGCTCGTCGCGCAGGTGAAGAGTTTTTAGAAACTCCGCTTTCTGAGCGTATGGCCGATACTTTTTCTAGTTTAAAAACAAGATCAATTGATGCTTACGACACGTCTGTAGCAGCCGTTCGTCGTAATCCAACAGCTTGGCTTGGTGCCGCTTTAGGTGTGGGTGTGATTTGCGGTTTATTTTTTGGCCGCAGCAGCCGCAGCAGCAGATAAAATAAGGTTTTAAAAAAAAGGCTCTGAAAGATCAGGGCCTTTTTAAATTTGAGGGGGATGAGCTATGTTTAAATTTTTTTCTTCAATCGCATCACTGTTGTTTGGAAAACGGCTGTTGTCGATTCCTTACGAGGTTATTGTCGACTATGCCATAGCTCGTATCAGGTCGATGGCTAAATCAGCGGCCTTGGGTTTTGCTGGATTAGTTTTAATTTTAACGGGAGCATTGGTGGCCTTTTTCAATGTTCTTGCAATTTATGATTTAAAAGGGGCTTGGATGATGACTGCTGTCGCCGGGGGCGGTCTCGGAATTTGTGTGTTAGGTGTTTTACTGATTGCAATAGCAAGTTATAAAAAATCACATCCAGAACATCTTACGCGTCCTTCTGATGTGTTAACTACTGAAATGCATTCTCCACTGGAGCAGGCATTTGCGAATTTAATAAATGAGTTTGTTGAAAATAGAAGAGAAAAACACGCAGCGAAAGAAGCCGCTGCAACGGGGGCTGTATGAAAACAATAAATTCTACCGGCCG
>CAMLRE010000310.1 GCA_946482355.1 uncultured Bdellovibrio sp. | reverse complement strand
ACAGAGATACGTTGGCCGATATCGTCGATTGTTTTTAACATTTCTTGGATACGCTCTTGCGAGAAACGAGATTGACGGATGTCAGTCGCATTCATCACACCAGATTTGTTAGGGTCAGCCGCATTATGGCAGCTCGATTTTTTATCCCAACGGCAGATCATCGCACCTAAGATCATGTTGTTTTCAGCTTTTAACTGAGCCGCTTGCATAAACGAATATTCATTCGTTAAGTTTTTAGTTTTGCGGCTGTCACCGATAATACGGTCGATAAACGCAGTGTACTCGCGGTTAAGATCATGAGCGTTTCTGATGAACACAGCATTGTTTGTATCCATTGCGTATGAACGAGCATCCGCATTTGCAGAACCGATGATCATGTCATCACCTAATAATGATAACTTAGTATGTAAAGATACACCTAAACCAGCGCCTTCAGCGTTGTATTCGTAGTATTCCATTGTCGGGAAGAAACGACGTTCATTATTTTTCTTAGCGTACTGGATTAAACCTTGGTAACGGCTAAATAATTGGTTCATTTGGTAACGGGCAAAAATGTTGATCACATTTAAGTCTGTTGTTGCAAATGAGTTCGTTAATAAAGTTACACGTACGCGTGAACAATCACCGTAGTCACCGTTTAACATTTTAGCCAATTTGTGGATTAAACCAGATGGCATAAATAAGTAAGCTGTGTGCATTACTACGCGAACATCTTTATTTTCTTTTTTAGAAACGTAACAAGCGTTCTCTAAACCGCGGTACCATAAACCGTGGATATGTTTGTTGTAAAATCTTTCGCCACCGATTGTAGAACCAGCACGGCGAACAACATCTTCATCGTCTTTAGCTTTTACGTTAAATGAAGTGTTTTCGATGTAATAAACTTCAGAAGTACGTAAATCGTTAGCTGATAATTTGTTAACGTCAGCTGACCAAGAAGCACCTTTTACGTTATCACGTAATGTTTTTTTACCGTTACGAGCGTAATTGTTATTGTAGTTTTGAACCGCTTCATTCATTGAAGCTTTTTGAGCTGCAACGCGATCTTGTAAAGAAACGTATTTAGCAGAAGCTTTCATACCCGCTTTAACACAAGATTCCATGTTTTGAGTTAATTTGCCAGCTTGAGCTTGCGCCATACAACCGGCAGCAGCTTCACCTAAAGCTTCGTTATTAGCCGATAAATCTAAAGGCATTACACGTTGAACTTCAGCTAAAGGAGCAACCATTTCACGGAAGTTAAATGTTCTGTCGAAAGATTTTTCGATAGCTGCTGTACCACCTGGAGCTGTTTCACCGTGGAAATCAGTATCCATGAAGATATATTTACCTTTTGGTTTTTGACCAGCTTTAACCGGGATACGAGATTTCATGTGGTATGAATCTTCGATATTACGGCCACCTAATTGGAACTCACGACCATCAACTGCTACTAACTTATGGTGCGTGTAATCTGTTAAGTGATCCCACTCTTGAGCGTGAGATGTTTTCTTACCTGGTAATGTGTCTCTTTCAGACGCTAAAGGAATACGGCCAGATAATTCGTTGACGATTGGATTTAATTCTTCACCGTACATGAACATAGCGATAGTTAATTTAATCATCGCGCCGATGTTATGTTTAACTTTAGCTTCGAAGTAAAGTTTTAAGAATTCCATCATGCGGGCCATATCTTCTTCAGAAGTTTCAGCACCGCTAGATTTTAATTTAGCCGGATCAAGTTCAGCACCTAAACCTAAAGCCACTTTCATCGGAACAGCATTTTTGCTGTAAAGACCTGCTAAGAATAAGCTCGAAAAGAACGTCGGTTGAGATAAGTTCATTTTCGCCATGATAGCGTCTTTAGATTTTTTGCAAGTATCTGCTTTAGGGTTTGCCACTGTTGGACATGGTAATGTCATGTAAACCGCATCAGACTGGATACGAATAGATGGAAAGTTGTAGAAACGGATATCGATGTTTCCACGGCCTTCTTGCGCCATCATTTGAAATAAATCTAATTTAGAATAGCTCGTAATAAAGTCTACTAATAAGCTAACTTTCACACCTGACTGAGCTTTTTTAATTAACTCAGAAGTGATGATCGAAGAAGAATCGTCATCCGCATAGATAAAGTATGACATACGGATTGAACGAGTCGCCGATTTGATCATAGCTACTTTAGAATCAAAGGCCGCATCGTTATCGATAAGAACTTCACCTTCTGTTAAAGCTAATTTTCCAGAAGTTGCGCGCTTTAAGATATCTTTAGTATCTAATTCACGAGCACGTGTGTTTCCGCTGAAGTCTTCAGTTTTAGTTCTGAATAGGTCAGCAATATCGCTCCAAAAATCTGCAGCGATTTCACGATCAGGTCCTTTTTGTGCTGATATACAAGATACAACACCCACTGATAGAGCTAGCGATAACCCTGCTAGCACTAAAAACTTTTTGTTCATAATAAAAATCCCCTTGTCTTATAAAAATAAGCAGACTTTTTTATTCTAGAACAATGTTTGAATGTTTAAAGATGATTATTGTTAAACAATACCAATATCTGTGTCTAATCTCGACTTAGGTATTACAACGTTTACCGTAGAATTCAAAATGACTGGACTAAAGTGCAGACGGCAGCGGGCTTCGTAATTATCTTGCGATCCGATTTCAACCTGCGAAGAACTTCCACGCAATTTTTGTGTGTAGCTGGCTAAGTTACCACAAACCGTACAAATCGCGCGCGGTTTAGTTACTTCTTCAGCGATCGCCATCAATGTTGGAATTGGTTCAAACGGTTGACCTTTCCAATCCATATCTAAGCCTGCAATGATCACGCGAAGTCCGCGAGCTGCAAGATCTTTGGCAATTTGAACGAAATCTTGAGTTAAAAATTGGCCTTCATCAAAACCCACAACTTGTGTGTCGGGCTGAAGATGATTCCAAACATCGTGAATTGATTTCAGCGGAATCGCTTGCATCATTGTTTGGTCATGAGAAGAAACATTTGTTTCATGATAACGGTTATCTAAGGCCGGTTTAAACATCTGTGTTTTCTGTTTTGCGAACTGCGCACGACGAACACGCTTGATTAATTCTTCGGTTTTTCCGCTGTACATAGAACCCGCGACAACTTCAATCCACCCTAATTGCATAGCCATTTCCCCTCTTGAAACACTCAAATTCTCACAGGTAATTTTCGAAGTTTCCAGAAGGAAATTTTTGCACGACGTGTCTGAAATTCAGTGAAAAGCCCTATAGCGGCCCTCAGTGCTAATATAAGCGACAAGTGCATTTTGTAATTTTTTTGGGTGCCTTGAGAGGGGAAAATGCTCTAGAAACGCCTGATAAATGAAGATTAAATCTTTAGCTTTTACCCTAGTGCTGTTCTTTTCGACATTAGTGATTTTTGTCACGAATGGCTGTCACGGGGTCTATTTAGACGAATCGAAAGCCGCTTCTGGCGTGGCTCAGACGACCGTTCACGTGGGTCTTCACCGTGACCGCGCGGGTAAATCGTTGGATGAAGCTTTAGTAAAATCATTTATCAAAGATTACGGCTTAAAAGCTGAAATTCATAATTACACCTCATTTGAAGAATTAAACTCTGACTTTGAAAACAGTAAAATTGATATGGCGATCACACGCACCTCTGCCCGTCATACGCGTTCGTTTTCATTACAAAGTCCCGCTTACGACGATTTACAAATTTCTTTATTTTGCAAAAACTCTGAAAACATCTCGCAAGTTTTTATTCCGGCTAAATTAGCCTTTGTGCAAAAAGAATTATTAATGGCAGCT
>CAMLRE010000309.1 GCA_946482355.1 uncultured Bdellovibrio sp. | reverse complement strand
TTAACTTTAGACCGCGAAATTTACCAAATCGATTCAAACTTAAAATCTGCTAAGTTAATCGGTTCGACTGAAAAACACGGCCAATTTGCAAAAAGCAAAATGGGTTTAATCTTCTTACCAGAAGATAAAACATTACCGATGGTTAAGATTTTCCCGACAGGTGAAACTTCTCCAACTTCATCTGAGTACAACGATAACGTTGCAACTCGTTCTAACGTAGTTGATTACTACTTCGCATGGACTTGGAATGCTCGTATCGAGAAAAACAAAGTTAAATTCTTCTGTGATAAACGCGAAAACCCAACTCAAGCTAACGAAGTTTCTGTTGGTGGCGCATTATCAGTTATCTATCCAGAAGGTTACGCTCCAGAGAAAAACTACGCTTACGTAAAAACTTCTTCTGGTGTTGTTAAAATCTCTTGCGAAGGTTCTACTGGTAAAGTTGTAGCGGCTAACAACATCACTGTTGATGCAGATGTTAAACGCGTACAAAAAGCTAACAGCACTTTAATCGGTTTAACTAACGATGGTGACTTATTAAACTTATCTAACAACTCAAGCCGCCTTGATTTAGGTATCGGTGCAGTTGTTGATGTGACTTCATTCACACGCGCTACTTTCTTCGATAAACAGTAATCGAAGATAAAATTTAAAATATAAATTTGAAAACCCAGGGTGAAAGCTCTGGGTTTTTTTATTTGAATAAAAGTGCTTACTCCACTCCACGCAGAACCGCAGTCACACGGTTAAGTTCATGGTCACTCTTTCCTGTGACGGTCGTTAAAGTCATAACGTACGTAAGATGATCTCAAACGAAAAAGTCTAGCGTTCCTACCGCATTAAATCGACAATACGTCTTATTATCTCGATGAGTAACAAAACTAGCCGTAAGTAATACTTCAGATTTCGCTTAAAATTCCGATATTTAACATGGTTGGTGTTAAAATTCGTCATACGGACTCCTTCCTCGTCAGTCGGATGTCTGTGACATAAAAAAAGCGAAATGGAGTAAGCCCATTTCGCTTTTGCATTTTGATGACCAAATAAAAAAAAGGGAGATGTTTCCATCTCCCTTCGATCGGTTCTAAATGTTTTTTAGAAACTATTCCATCTCTTCTAAGTACGTGTAACCAGATAAGCCTTCTTCGTAGTGTTTAAGTAACGCTTTGGCTTCTTGTTTTGAGATGTTACCTGCGGCGATAGATTCTTCAGTGTACTGACGAACGCTATCAACCATTTCAGCTCTACCGTACTGAACATAGCTTAATACTTCAGTAACTGTATCGCCTGGTACGTAGTGATCTACGGTGTAACCAGATTCGTGGATAGAGATGTGAACGGCATCTGTATCGCCGAATAAGTTATGTAAGTCGCCTAAGATCTCTTGGTACGCGCCTGTTAAGAACACACCTAAGAAATAAGGGGCATCACCTTCTTTAAACGGGTGAATACGTAAAGTTTTTTTAGATTCGCCAGTTTCAGTGTCGATGAATTTTTCGATCTTACCGTCAGAGTCACAAGTTAAATCGGCAATCGTAGCTTCGTGGTGAGGCTCGTTTGATAAGTTATGGATTGGCATAACCGGGAATAACTGACCTACGGCCCAAGAATCTGGAACGGATTGGAATAATGAGAAGTTACAGAAGTAAGTATCGCATAATTCTTCACGTAATTGTTCAACGATGTCTTCGCAATCTGGAGTTCTGCGCGCTAGCTCTAACATCTTAGTCGCGATTGTGAAGTGCATGTTTTCGCACCAAGCACGTTGAGTTAAATTTAATACACCGTAAGTGAATAAATTTAAGATCTCAGTTTTAGCCTACATAGTATCATTGAAGCACTCGTTGATATTTTCAGGAGTTAACTTTTCATAAATGTACTGAAGATCCTGCATGATTGACGGATCTTTTTTAGTGGCAGGCATTGGTGGTTGCTGGCGGTAAAGATTATTTACGCCCATCACGTTGAAAACTAAGATCGAGTGATGCGCAACTAACGCACGGCCAGATTCAGTGATGATGTTTGGATGAGGAATGTTTTTTTCATCACATAAAGTTTGAATCGTAGAAACAACGTCGTTCGCGTACTCTTGTTCAGAGTAGTTTACAGATGAATCTGAGTGACCAGAACCATCGTAGTCAACGCCAAGACCACCGCCCACGTCGATGTATTTTAAGCCTGCGCCTAAATTAGTTAACTCAACGTAGAAACGAGCCGCTTCTTTTAATGAAGATTTAATAGATTGAATTGAAGGAACTTGTGAACCGATGTGGTAGTGAAGAAGCTCTAAACAATCAAGCATGTCTGCTTTACGAAGAGTCTCAACACCTTCAACGATTTCTGCTGCTGTTAAGCCGAACTTAGAACGAGCGCCTGCAGAATCAACCCATTTACCAGCACCTTGCGTGTTTAATTTCGCGCGGAAACCGATTTTTGGTTTGATGTTTAATTTTTTGCCTGAATCCATGATGATTTTTAATTCATCTTTACGATCCACAACGATAATAATTTTGCGACCTAATTTTTGCGCTAATAAGGCTGTCTCGATGTACTCAGCATCTTTGAAGCCGTTACAAACGATAACCGCATCTTTGTTATCCATTAACGATAGAACAACTAAAAGTTCTGGTTTAGAACCGCACTCTAAACCTAAGTTACAGTTTTTACCGAAACGCACTAATTCCTGAACTAGGTGACGTTGCTGGTTCACTTTAATTGGATAAACACCGCAGAATTGGCCTTTGTAGGCGTGGTCGGCGATCGCTTTTTGAAAGCATGAATGAATCAATTGAACGCGGCGGTTAATGATATCTGGAAAACGAATCATGATTGGTACGCGAATACCACGATCTTGTAATTCTTGAGTTAATTCGTAAAGGTCAACTGAAGGGCCTTTTTCGCCGTGAGGAGTTACAATAACGTTACCGTTAGAGTTAACGCGGAAATATCCGTTACCCCAGTTATTGATACCGTAAAGAGCGGCACTTTTTTCGGGGCTCCATGAAGCCGATTTAGCGTGCGCGAAAGTTTGTAAACCTGAAGTATTTGATGGAACTGTTTCCATGAAGAACCCCCTAAAAAATTTATAACTTTTTTATACAGAATTTTTGAGGGGGTGCAATAAATTATTTGTCGATTATTTGCCGGACTACTTGCCAGCAATCAAATTTAAAATCTTGCCTGGTTTGTAAATCACTTTCGCTGGAGGAGCTCCGTTAAGAGCTGCCGTTACAGTCGTGATTTTTAGCGCCTCAGCGACCGCTGTAGCCTCGTCAGCAGCGATAGCTAGTTCTACCGTGCCACGCATTTTTCCGTTTACCTGAACGCCCATTGTAACCGTGTCGTCCTGGCAAAGTGCCGGGTCAAATTTAGGCCATGGAGCTGTTACAACTAAACCTGTGCCACCCATTGAATGCCACAATTCTTCAGCCGTATGCGGAGCAAATGGTTGTAATAATTGGGCTAATGGCAATAACGCTTTTTTCGAGCGGCATTCGTGTTTGTATAA
This sequence comes from uncultured Bdellovibrio sp., assembly GCA_946482355.1. The sequence goes on along the minus strand of CAMLRE010000309.1, from coordinate 278 downwards.
TTCATTCACAAAAATCATCATTGAGCTGATGCACGTGTTAAAATTCATTGCTTCGATGTCTTGCGAAACTTTTTTAATCGTTTTGTGTAATAATTTTTCGACTTCGGCCGGTAATGCCTCATCAGTTGCGATGTTTTCGCCGGTTTGATCGTTTACCGCTAAGCGAGAAAGACGGTCTAAGAAACGACGTACGCCTTCGATTCCGTTTTCTGCCCATGGTTTGTCTTTATCCATTGGCCCTAAGAAGCAAACGTAGCAACGTAAAGCATCTACACCAG
>CAMLRE010000308.1 GCA_946482355.1 uncultured Bdellovibrio sp. | reverse complement strand
ATGGCGTTACCGGCAAGATTTTTTACATTCATACCCTTCTTATCGGCAGAATATAAGAAATCTTAAATTAAGACATCAGTCTAGATACGGATGATTAAATCACCCATAGTTTGGGCACTGGACTCGTCGTGAGTCACTATTAAGGCCGTCAACTTTCTTTCACGAATGATATTTAAACACTGCTGTTCAACTTGCGCGCGCAAACTTTGATCTAAACTGGAAAATGGTTCATCCATCAACAATACCCGCGGCTCTGAAGCAATTGCACGGGCTACGGCCACACGCTGGGCTTCACCGCCTGAAATTTCATGCGGGTATTTATCTTTATGAATTTCAATTTTAAATTCATTTAAAAGCTTTAATAAAAAATCTTTACGTTCAGATTTAGGCCTGCGGCAGCCGTATAAAATATTTTCAGCCACTGTCATATGCGGAAAAAGCGCATGCTGCTGAAATACGATTCCTATTTCACGTTTTTGCACCGGCACTAAATCTTTTTTACCCGAAGCTACTTTTTTATCGTGAATAAAAACTTCTCCACCATCAGGTGTAACAAAGCCTGCTACGATTTTTAATAATGTCGATTTACCGGCACCTGACGGCCCCAGTAAGCAGGCAATCTTTCCACTTTCAAGGGTGAATGAAACATCGTTAACACCGCGATTGGCCGCAGGATATTTATAAGTAACGTTAGTTAATCTTACACTCATCGGTACACCTTTAGTTTGTCGTATAAACGAAATAAAATAATCACAGCCACGGTGCTTAAACCAATTAAAGTTAAAGCATACGGTGCCGCTTCAACATGACGGTCATCACTGGCAAATTCAAAAGCGACAATCGCTAAATTCTTAACATCAAACGGACGCAAAATTAACGTGGCCGATAATTCTTTAACTGTATCTAAAAATACAACTAAAAACGCCACACAAAGCGGAAGCCATAATAACGGAAGTTGTACGCGCCAAAAAGTAACAAATTTATTTTTTCCTAACGCTGCGGAAGCCTGATCATACTCTTTCGGAATACGCGTAAACCCACTGTGCAGCGGGTGATAAGCTGTTGCCACAAAACGCACGACGTAAGCAACAAGCAAAGCCACAATCGTTCCGGTAATAAAAGAATTGGGAAATATATTTTTCTGTAAGAACCCAAACAGAAGCATTAAGCCTACGGCCAACACGGCTCCTGGAATCGCGTAACCCACATTTGCAAGACCTGTAAAATACCGAAGCCAGCCTTTCGGATGAAATCTTTCAGCTAAAGCCATAACAAGAGCTACAGCCGCAACAAGCAAACCACTTAAGCCACCTAAACGTAATGTTTGCCAAATAAAACTCACGTCTAACATCGCTAAAGAAAACACTTTGTTATACGTTAGAAGTCTTAATAAAACTAAAACCGGAATAATAAAGCCGACCAACACCGGAAAAAGACAAACTAAAAAAGCTAAAAAGTTTTTGACTGTTGATAACTGAATTTTTTTAATTTCAGTATTCTGAATAATGGCCGAAAAACGTTGCCTGCGTCGGTTGAACGCTTCAGCAGCCATCAGAAAAAATACAAAAACTAAAAGAACCACAGCTAAACGTGCAGCCACTAACGGCTCGCCTAAATAAAACCAACTGCGATAAATGCCAGCCCCAAAACTTTGTACGCCCATGATCGTCACGGTTCCGATATCAGCCAAGGCTTCCATTAAAGCCATCAACCCGCCAGCAAAAATAAAAGGACGAGCCGCCGGAAGGGCCACGCGCCAGAAAAAATGGCGAGGGTACGAACCCATTGACGAAGCCGCCTGCCACCACTCTAGCGGCTGGGTTAAAAAAGCTGTACGAGCCAGTAAATAAACATACGGTACGGTCGAAAACCCGATTACGATAATTGCGCCACCCAAATTTCTAAATTGCGGAAAATAGTAGTCACCTTTTTCCCAACCCGTAAATTCACGCAGCACAGTTTGCAAAGGCCCCGCATATTCAAAGAGCCAACCATAAGCGTAAGCCGACAAATAAGCCGGAACTGCTAGCGGTAAAATCATTGCAAATTGTAAAATGGATTGTCCAAAGAAAGAAAAACGTGAAGAAACCCACGCGGTCGCAACTCCCACGACTACTGCCGTGAAAGCCACACCAATTCCTAACAACAACGTTTCAATAATGTAGTCAGTTAATAAAAACTGAACCACATGTTGCCAGGCTTGAGCCGTTTCTGGAGAAATTTGCATTAACCATGCGGTCGCAATCACCAAAAACGGCGCTATACATAAAGCGGCCAGTAACAGCGCCGCTGCTCGAAGCATGGAATTACTTCCAGCCTACTTTATCAGAAATTAAAGTCGCTTGTTTTGAGTGAGGTGCCCAAGCACCTAATAAAGTTTTGTCTTCTTTAAACGGACCCCAAGCAGCTAACACAGAATCAGATTTCGCTGTTGTTAAGACAGGAAATTCTTTATTTAAGCTAGCGTATAAATCCTGAGCTTCAGATGAGCTTAAGAATTCTAAAAGTTTTTGCGCGTTTTTAGCATTTTTAGAAGTTTTAAGAACGGCTCCGCCGCTGATGTTTACATGCACGCCGTTTAATTCACCTTTAGCAGATTTTTGATTCGGGAAAAAGATTCCCACTTTTTGCGCCACTAATTTATCTTCAGGTAATTCTGAAGTTAACATTTTTCCAAAGTAATAGCTGTTAGAGATCGCAAGCTTTGCTTCACCAGAAGCTACCGCACGTAATTGATCTGAATCACCACCTTGTGGAGGACGAGCTAAGTTAGAAACAAAACCTTTAGCCCAAGCCGTCGCTTTTTCTTCACCATGCACTTTAATTAAGTGAGCGAATAAAGATTGGTTGTAAGGGTGCGAAGATGAGCGGGCTACGATAGCTCCTTTCCATTTTTCATTCGCAAGATCTTCATAAGTAGAAAGTTCTTCTGGTTTAACTTTTTCTTTATTGTAGAAAACCGCGCGAACACGTTTACTTAAACCAAACCACTCCCCATCTTTATCACGGTATAAAGCCGGAACATTTTTATTCAATGTCTTAGAATTTAATTTAGCAAATAAACCTTTATCTTTAGCGATTGTTAAATTCGCTACATCCACAGTAATTAAAACATCAGCCGGAGACTGCGCGCCTTCAGATTCAATACGAGCCAACAATTTAGGAGCATCGTCAGAAAGCATTTTCACAGGAATACCCGTTTTAGCAGTAAACTGATCCAATAAAGGTTTGATCAACTCCTCTTTACGAGCCGAATAAATAACTAATTCTTTCTCAGGCGGTTTAATCGCCGCAACTTTTAGAGCCGCAGTTTCAGCCGCAAAAGCTGACAAGCCAGATACAAGAACCGACAAAACTAAAAAACTTTTTTTGAACATGACTATTCCTTTCACTATCAAGAACAGCCACCATAACGACTATTGCCTCGCAGCAACAAGTTTATGCCGTTTTGTTTACCCAAATGAAAAGATCTTGATGATACAAAAATAGCAAAAATAAGAATCCAACGAATTTAGCACTGAGGACGACCGAACGGACTCGGCGTCCGCGACGGTCCTTCAGAAAAAAGGTCAGCCGGAGGCTGATCAAAACCAGAAACAATTTCAAAGTAGAAACCACGGAAACCAAATAAAAAAGGCGGACTTGGTGATTCCCAAGCCCGCCGAGCAATATTTAAATTGTTGAGCAGGGCGAGGTCGCACCCCGCCCAACCATTTATTCAATTATTATTAACCGATTAATTTTAATGCCATTTGTGGTTGCTGATTAGCTTGAGATAATACAGAAGTAGTACCTTGTAGTAACACTTGGTTACGA
>CAMLRE010000307.1 GCA_946482355.1 uncultured Bdellovibrio sp. | reverse complement strand
TCGTGTGGATCCGGCCCCGCTGCAAGACCGCGCAAGGTTCGGCATCCTATTTATTGAGCAGGCGGGCCGCGTCCAGCGCGAAATAGGTGAGCACGCCGCTTGCCCCGGCGCGCTTGAAGGCATGAAGGCTTTCCGCCAAGGTAACGGTGATGTGGCTTTATTTAGAATGGATTACAACTGGAACCGTATGTGCCAAGGCGCTGAACGTCTTTGCATGGTGGCTCCGCCGAAAGAATTATTTTTAGAAGGTATTCGTAAGCTTGTTGAAATCGATAAAGACTGGATTCCTGAAAATAAAGGTTCGGCTTTATATATTCGTCCAACGTTAATCGGTAACGAAGGTTTCTTAGGTGTTCGCCCATCTCGCGAATACATGTTCTTTGTTATTTTATCTCCGGTAGGTGCTTACTATAAATCTGGTTTAGCTCCGGTAAATATCTGGGTTGAAGAAGATTACACACGCGCTTGCCCAGGTGGTCTTGGCGCAACTAAAGCGGCTGCAAACTACGCCTCAAGCTTAAAAGCGGCTTACGAAGCTAAGAAAAAAGATTACTCACAAGTTCTTTGGTTAGATACAACTCGCACGTACGTTGAAGAAGTGGGAACAATGAATGTGTTCTTCGTTTTCAAAAACGAAATCGTAACTCCATCTTTAGAAGGTACGATCTTAGCGGGCGGAACTCGTGATTCTATTCTCCAAGTTTTAAAATCATGGGGTAAACCTGTTGTTGAACGTAAAGTTAAACTTTCAGAAATTCGTGAAGGCGCTCAAAACGGAAACCTTATCGAGGCTTTCGGTACAGGCACTGCGGCAGTGATCACTCCAATGGGTGAATTAGCGGCTAAAGAATGGAAAGTTAAGATCAACAATGGCCAAATGGGCGAGCTTACAACAAAGCTTTACCAAGAGCTAACTGACATCCAGTACGGTTACAAAGCCGATAATTTAAATTGGATCGAAAAACTTAAATAGTTTTATCAAGAAACATTCAGCCAATTGTTAGCGTTCCGTTTTGATGGAGCGCTTCCTTTATAAATCAATAAATTTAGTTGCAGCGATGCCTTTTGCCTCGGAACATTAAATGCATAAGGAAATCACACCATGAAGTTATTCATTACGTTTGCTACGCTGTTATTTGTTTCGTTATCAGGCTTTGCCGAAGAGCTTAAGTTTGCAGTGGTTGGCGATGCTGGATTATGGAATAGCAACTCAAAATCTTTATTAGCGTCTATCACAAGCTTTAAAACACAAAAGATGGTTATGCCTGGTGATAACATCTATAAAGGCACTTACGAGCAAAACTGGAAACCCTGGAAAGACGCTGGAATCACTTTTGATGTGGTAGCTATTGGTAATCATCACTTGGGTTACGCTAACGAAGTTAAATACTTTGGAATGCCCGGTGAGTATTTCGCAAAAACTTATTTAAACGGCGAAGTGGCATTCTTTGTTTTAAATTCAGATAATACAGCCAATGTGAACGAACAAATGACGTGGTTTGAATCACAGTTAAAAGCTACTACAGCAAAACAAGTGTACGTGGTTTATCATCACCCAAGCTTAACGATCGGTGAACACAAGTGGACCGAGAAAAAAGCGTTTCAAACTAAGATCCGCGCGTTATTTAAAACGTACCGTTCAAAAATCACAGCGGTGATCGTAGGTCATGATCACGTGGCAGCGTTAATTAACTTTGATAATTTACCAGTGATCGTTTCAGGCAGCGCACAGTCTCCGGATAAAGGAAGCCCTGTAAACAACGTGCAAGAAGGTATTCAAGTTAAGTCGCAAATTTATTTTTCAGCGCAACCGTACTGGGTTCAGCAAATCACAACGGGTGGAAACTCGGCTGAATTTAATTTTATCCGCGCAAAAGATAACAAAGTACTTTGTAAAGCTGTTATTCAAACAGGAATGCGTGAAACACATTCCTGCACAAAAGAGAGATTAAGAGCGGGTGGGTTTTAACCACCGCTATAAAGAACTTCTTCAGCCGCTTTTTCGTTAACCTTTTTAGGTCCGCCTGTAAAAAAGTTTTTAATTCGAGTCCAGAACGACGGGCGCTCTGCTTGCGGTGCTTGTGCAGCAAGAGCATTTTCAGCTGGTGCGGCAGCAGCCGGTGTTCTTGGAGTAAATTGTTTTGCAAAGAAAAACTGCGGACATTGTTTCGCCGCATTTGCAAAGATATCTTTCATATCATTTCTTACGCGGTCTAATTTACCCGGCGTGCAGTTTTGTGTTTTACCGTCACAGCTTAATGAAGCTAACTCACGCGAAAACTGCGCAAGTACTTTAGAAACATTTGAAGTGGCTGTCACTAGCTCAGCTTCATCGCGTTCATCTGTTTTTTGTGAGGCCATTTCTTTACAGCTTTCAACCATACCTTTATACGCTTCGTACTTTTGGCATAAGACAGAAGAAATATCGTTGTCACAAGTTTTACCGTCTAATTCACGTTCTACTTTTTTTAATTTGCTTTCAGCTGAATCGGCGCAAGCGTTATTAAGTTTGCGGTTTTCCTGAAAGTTTGTTTGTGTCTCGATGCCGTCAATGATTGTTCCGTTAAATAAACGTAAATCCTGTAAAATTAAGCGGCGAGAGTTTAATAAGGCATACTCAGCATTGACCCAAGTTTTATAAAGAGATTCGATGTTTTCGCAAACAGCGACTTTTGGTTTTGTTTTATCAGCGGCAACGATAATTTTTTTGAAATCTTCAAGCTGTCTGATTTTTAAAGCTTTTTCATCTTCGGTACAGGCCGGGCCATTTGATTCATCGCCGGGGCGTAAAGATTTAACCGCGGTAACGTCTTGGTCAATTTTAGCTAAGTATTCTTCTTGTGTTACACCAGTGGCTAAAGTTAATTCTGCCGAGGCGATGGCTAGTTTGCTGGCCATATCGTTTAACTGCGGTTCAAGATCTTGAAATGTTTTTAATGATTTTTCAAAACGCTCTAGACGCATTTTCTTTTGTTCAGGTGTGAATTCGCCCTTAGCTTCGTAAAAAAGTGTACGCATCATCGAATATGTGCCGTTAACTAAGAAGTTTGCGGCCATTGAACCTAATGACGAAGTTAATCCAAAAGTAGCTCCGGCAATCGCACTTAGTTTAGCTACGTTTTTAGAACTTAATGTGTCGTTAATTGTTGAATTAACGTTGTTAATAGATCCGGCGATGTTGTTTCCTGCAACAGATACATTGTTACCAGCCACGGCAAGATTATTTCCGGCAACCGCAGCATTATTAACAGAACCTGCGATATTATTACCAGCGCCCGCTAAATTATTGCCGGCTCCGGCTAAGTTATTTCCCGCAGTGGCCGCGTTGTTAACAGAGCCTGCGATATTGTTTCCAGCTCCTGCAATATTATTCACTGAACCGGCAATGTTGTTACCGGCATCAGCCACGTTATTTAAAGCTCCATTGGTATTACCCAGGATGTTTGAGCCGGTGAAGTTAATGTATTTTGAAATATCAAACGAGAAGCCATCTGCGAACGCCTTTTGATTTAAGACTTCGATAAGCCACGCTGTTTTTTTCGGGGCACTTGGTTTTGTTCCTGTTAAGTGCTCAGTTTGTAAAAGGTGAAGTTCGGCATAACTTGGCATAACATAACGTAAAGCCACAGAGCCGGTTGAGAACTGCTGAGTTTTATTGTTGTAGGCTAAACGAAACAGAGCGCCGGTTTTCAGTGAAACGCACTCGTGAATTTCTAAACCATCAATGTTATCTAGTTTCCATTTACAATCTTTACCTACTGAAGTTTTAAAAAGATTAATAACGGTGTTTTTATTTTCCTGATTGTTTTGGGTTAAAGTCATTACA
>CAMLRE010000306.1 GCA_946482355.1 uncultured Bdellovibrio sp. | reverse complement strand
AAAAGATGGAACAAACTAGCAAAAGAATCCTTTTTTTCGACGGCGTTTGCCACCTTTGCAATGGCTTGGTGGATTTTTCGTTACCGAAATTTAAAGCTGGTGAAATCTATTTTGCTCCTCTACAAGGTCCAACCGCTCAGTCACTGCTAACACCACAAGACCTTGGTCTTGAATATGTGACTTACTTTCGTGACGGCACCGTTTATAGAAAATCAAAAGCGATTGCTTACTTACTACAAGACATGGGTGGCCTGTACCGCATACCAAGTGTTATGTTACACATCTTGCCTTCTTTTATTTCGGATTTCTTTTACAAAATTGTGGCTAAATATCGCTACCGTCTTTTTGGCAAAGATGAAATATGCCGCATTCCAACTCCCGAAGAGCGAAAATACTTCTTAGATTAATTTTTAAAAAGATGTTTAATAAACGGAATATCAGCCGGAGCTAAATCAAAGGTTGAGATTTCACTTTCGTCAACCCACGCGTGCTGGTCATGATCGACCAACAAAAATTCGTCGATAGCCTTTTCATAGCGGTAAAGATGAATTTCAACCATTCTTTGCGGGTACTGGTATTTGTTGCTATGAATAAAATGAAGAGCTGATTCTTTCATGGTAAAACCTAGCTCTTCTAAGATTTCACGCACTAAAGCTTGCGTGTGACTTTCGCCCGGTTCGATCTTACCACCAGGAAATTCCCAGTGACCAGCACCTGAGTTCTGCTTGGCATTTCTTCGCACAATGAGGTAGCGTTTTCTCACGGGGTGAAAAAGCGCTAAAGCCACTACTTGCAAGACATCTGTATTTGCCATTAAGCCATACTTCCTTGTATTATAAAATGGTATGATCGATCTTCAAAATAGTCACATTATAATTTTCTTAGCCGGTATCGCATTCTTTCTTTACGGAAGCTCGATGGCCTCTCAATCACTTGAAAAATTAATGGCGCAAAGAATTACGCTGTTAATGAATAAGCTTTCAAAATCAAGTTTATTATCAATCGGCGTAGGCGTTGGCTTAACAACGATTCTACAAAGTTCGGGCGCAGTCACCACAATGCTTGTAGGCCTTGGATCAGCGCGCGTGATTCAGCTTCCGCAAGTGATGGGTGTTATCATCGGTACAGCGATTGGTTCAACGTTAACGGTTCAATTAATCTCGTTTGATTTATCAACTTATGCGCTACCACTATTTATTTTAGGCTTTGGCGGGTTTTTCTTTACGTCAAAACCTGGTTTTAAAAATCTAAGCACTGTGATCATGGGTTTTGCCATGATCTTCTTAGGTTTAAAAATGATCTCGATCAGTTCGCATTATTTTGCGCAACTTGAAATTTTAGCCGAGTTTTTTAGAAACCTAAAAGAAAACTCAGCTTACTCATTTTTTGCTTCAATTATTTTCTGTGCCTTCGTACACAGTTCAGCCATTACAATCGGTCTTGCGATGAGCTTATGTTCTGCGGGTGTTATTTCAACTCACGATGCGATTATCTGGGTTTACGGCGCTAATATCGGTACAACGTCAACAGCGCTTTACACATCAGCGAGCAGTAACTACATCGGTAAACAAGTGGCTTGGGCACATTTCTTCTATAAAGCCTTAAGCGTAATTATCTTCTACCCGTTAACAACTTACTTTATTGATTTTGTAAGCCAGTTCCAAAGCACAACATCTCGTATGATCGCTAATGCGCATTTTTTCTTTAACATTGGTTCAGCGATTGTGTTCTACCCGTTTATCGGAAAAGGCGCTCAGCTCATTCAGAAAATGTTTCCTAAAGGGTTACAAGAAGAATTTGGTACTGAGTACCTAGCCATGAATAACTACGAAAATACAGCCCTTGCCGTATCGTACGCCCAACGTGAAATCATGCGTACAGCTGATATCGTACTTAGCATGTTAAAAGATTCGGTTGTGTTATTTGAACAAGAAGACCCGGTCTTAGTGCAATCGATTAAAGATCGCGATAACCAAGTGGATTTTTTATACCGCGAAACAAAAATGTTTTTATTAAACCAAGCTAATTCAAATACCGCAGTGGTTAATCAAAACGTAATGAATATGATTATGTTCATTTCAGATCTTGAGCGTGCCGCTGACTCAATTGATATCAATATCAGAACGCTAGCGATTAAAAAGCATGCGTTAAAACTTTACTTCTCTGATGAAGGCTGGAGCGAGATCAAACAAATGCACGCGCAAGTTGTTAAAGTGGCTTCAATGGGTATTAATGCTTACGATAACCCGGCCATGTGTGAAAGTGCGATTCAGTTAAAACGTGAATTAGCAAAAATTGAACTTCACCTTCGTGAAAATCATATTTCACGTTTAAATAAAGGTATGCGCGATTCAATCAACACAAGTTCTATTCACTTAGATTTATTAAGTGAATACCGCCGTATTGCTTCGTTATTATGTAATCACGCTTACAGCACAATTAAAGGTGTTGGCAAAGAACGCGACCAGAAAGAAGATTTATCATGAATTTAAGTGCTGCTTACCCGTTACTGTTATTAGTTATTTCAAATATCTTTATGACGTACGCTTGGTACGGGCATTTAAAGACGATGAAAGATTCACCGATTTGGATTGTGATCTTAGCCAGCTGGGGAATCGCATTTTTTGAATATCTGTTTCAAGTACCAGCAAATCGTTGGGGCTTTCAGTACTATTCACTTCCGCAATTAAAAATCATACAAGAAGTGATTACGATCATGGTCTTTATTGTTTTTTCAACGTTCTACATGGGGCAAAGCTTTAAATGGGATTACCTCTGGGCTGGGCTTTGCATGGTGGGCGCGGTTTACTTCGTTTTTAAGTAAACCGTTATTTTTTACTATTTAGTCTTGTTGTTAAGAGACCAGTCTCTTTTAGAAAACTCAAGATCCAGCGTGTTTTCATTTTTAATCGCTTTATCTTTTAATAATTCAGAAATCGACGCATTACGGATTAAGTAATTTTTTAAATCTGAATATTCTTTAGACTGTTTGATAAACTTTTCTTTTGGTTCGAAGTAATCACTGGCAAAAAAAGTATTATTAGTGATCGCGTAGTTTACGTTTTTATCCCAAGATAAAAATACTCTTGAAATTTCGTTTAACGTTTTACCTAAGTTTTCAGCTGTATAATAACCTGGTGGCGGACATCCGCGCGCAGCGCAGGCAAAAGACACCATAAATTTAAAATCGCTATTAAATTCTTTAGCTAGTTCTGATTCGATATAATTAAGACTTCGCTTTTCACCAAACAGTTTAAAAAACTTTTGGTCAAAAATATCTGTAAATAACACCTTACCATCTTTAATCGATTTCGGAAGTTTTTGACCTTTAATCTGATCAAGCACCGCTTTAATGGCTAAAGCACCATACAGATTTAAAATAAACGCTTTTCTTTGATCAATCGTAAAAGCTTCATATTCTTCTTTAGTTACAGCGACAAGTTCTTTTAAATTCTCAGTAAAATCTAAACGATTTTCTTTAATACCCAGGTAATCAACAGTTGCTGGAACAGTTGTTAAATCAACATACTGAGTAACAACACGCTTCCATAAAGCGTAATTATGATCAAAAGCAAAACTTGGCAGCGTAAAACAAATTAAAAAGAAAAACGATAAAACCTTTTTCATAGCCATACTCACAGTGGTTTCACCTTTTGTGTACCCCACATCACATCTTCAAATTCAGAAGAAAAAGCTTTTAAAACTTCTTTTGAACGACTACTGCTTTTTGCAAATACCTCTTCACAGGCGCTGTAAGGTCCAACCTTGACCATAAAAGAGATCCGTTCAAGGAACCCGATGAACTCCGCTGCTTCTTTATCATTCA
>CAMLRE010000305.1 GCA_946482355.1 uncultured Bdellovibrio sp. | reverse complement strand
TTTTCAGCTTCTAAGCGCGCGGCCATTTCTTTTTGCAACGAATTTTCTAAATTCATTTCACTTAATTTTAATTTTTCTTCAATTTTGCGGCGAACAACTGCATAAGCCACTAAATGCGCAATCGATACCGCAGACTCAATCTCTTGTGTAAAGTGATATGGCACCCGCGAATAAAGCATAAATTTTCCGATCACCCGTGTGCGGTACAATAACGGAATAAAAGCTAGTCCTCGCATACCTTCGGCCGAAAAAACCGGATAGTATGGCGTTAATTCTTTATCTTCAAAAATATCGTACGTTACAATCGGTGCTGGATTTACATCTTCTTGGCTCCACGGCGTGTGACCTTCAACGGATTTACGGTATTTATCTGATAACCCTAGCCAAGCTTTAAAACGCATAACACCGTCAGGATCAAAAAGTAAAATCGACGCCCGTTCTACACCCGTCGCTTTTTTAAGACTGACTAAAGCTTGCTGGTAAATCGCTTCTAAACCCATCGGGCCTTCAGGAATATTAGCAATAGCATCAATGAGTTGACGTAAAATAACCGATAAATCTGGTGTGGATTCAACGTGTGAGGTCGATACAGTTTCCAACATAAACCCTCTAGCCTTCTTCTTTTCTGCAAAATTGATGAGTGATATTTAGCAACTGATTAAGATTAATAGGCTTAGAAAGCATTCCTCGCGCATGGGCTGAGTTCAGACGACTTGTAAAAGCACTGACAACAATCACCGGAATTTTAGACAGCTCCGGATCTTTTTCGATGATTTTTAAAAATTCATTGCCATTCATTACCGGCATCATCAAATCCAAAAAAATCACACAAGGCTTGGCTGGCATTGCACGAAGCTGTTCTAATCCTTCTTGTCCATTAGCTGCAGTAAAGACATGATACCCCTCGAGATCTAGGGCAACTTGGAACGTTTCGCGAATATCGATATCATCTTCAACAATCAAAGTATTGCGTTCAGTATCGCAGCTTTGATTTACTTTATAACTAGAATTTAATTCGCTGAATTCCACATCAGCATTCAAGCAATTAAAAGACCAGCAGCATTCTGTCCCTTAATGCCCCGACCTTACCCCGTTCGGGCTAGAACATTTTTTTACGTTGTGATGATGGGAGAATCTTAAGTACTTCGCGGTATTTGGCTACTGTTCGACGAGCGATATCTACACCGTCTTTTTTAAGTAAATCTACCAGTTTTTGATCAGATAATGGCTTCTTCGGGTCTTCTTTAGCCACAAGCTCTTTGATTTTAAGCTTAACGGCTTCTGAAGCTAATGCATCACCGTCTGTTGAAGCGATACCAGAGTTGAAGAAGTATTTTAATTCGAAAATACCTTGTGGTGTGTGCATGTATTTCGCCGTTGTTACGCGCGAAACTGTTGATTCATGCATGCCGATGTCGGCTGCGATATCACGTAAGATCATCGGTTTTAAAAACGCTGTTCCTTTTTCGAAGAATTCGCGTTGATGTTTTACGATGGAATCTGAAACTTTATAAATTGTTCTTTGGCGCTGGTGAATTGATTTAATTAACCAAACTGCTGATTTTAATTTTTCAGAAATAAAATCAGCGGCTTTTGCGTCTCCTGTTGGAGTGGCTCCGCCTTTTAACATGTTACGGTAGTAATTTGAGATTCTTAATTTTGGTAAACCGTCTTCGTTTAACGATACGCTGAAATCATCGCCCACTTTGTACACGTACACATCTGGTGTGACGTAATGAGTGTCGTTACCTGCGTACGCGCGGCCCGGTTTTGGGTCCATGGCGTAGATGATTTTACACATTTCAATCACTTCTTCCATTGGCTTTTGTAAAGCTTTGGCAATGGCGTCGTAATTCTTTTTTTCTAAATCTTTTAAGTGATTATTGATTAACGTTACTAAATCCGTTGTATCTTCTTCGATGTGTTTTGCTTGAACTAACAAACACTCTTTAAGATCACGGGCACCCACTCCAGCAGGATCAAATTCGTGAATTAATGTTAAAGTATCTTCTAACATCTGAAGGTCGATTTTTTCTTCTTCAGCGATTTGTGCCAGTGGAGTTTTAATATAACCATCGTCATCGATATAAGCGATTAACGCGTCTGCGGCTAATTCTTCTTCAGCAGAAAAACCCGCCATTTTGGCTTGCCAGTATAAATGATCGTGCAACGTTTGTGTTGTTGAGATCACGTTTTCGTAGTTCATGATCTCTTCAGAGCCTGAACTTGCTTCACGTGGCATTTTATGTTGGATTTCTAAATAATTTTCCCACTCGAACTCATCTTGTTTTTGCGGGTCTTGCGCTTCTGCTGTTTGAGCTTCAGTGCTTGCACCTTCGCTGCCATCCACTTGGGCTGCAGCTTCTTTTGTGCGTTCGAAGTCTTCTTCTTTTAAAACTTCAGCTTCTTCTAAGATTGGATTTTCTTCTAATTCAGAACGAACTTGTGATTCAAGTTCTAGGCGCGACATTTGAAGCAACTTGATCGCCTGCTGTAACTGCGGCGTAATTACCAAGCCCTGACTTAAATTCATCGTTTGCTTCATTGCCATGTGCTAACTCAATTCCGTTTATAGTTCTTTTACAGTTTAAAATTCTCGCCCAAGTAAAACTTACGAGCTGTTTCTGAATTTGCGATTTGTTCAGAATTTCCGCTCACTTGAATGATGCCATCCTTCAAGATATAAGCATAATCGCAAATCCCTAAAGTCTCACGCACGTTGTGGTCAGTGATCAAAACTCCTATACCTTTGGCCTTAAGATCACGAATGATATTTTGAATTTCCCCGACGGCAATAGGATCAATACCTGCGAATGGTTCATCCAACAACAGAAAATGCGGTGAACCAGCTAAAGCGCGGGCGATTTCGACCCTGCGACGCTCACCACCAGACAAAGCATAACCAAAAGATTCGCGAATATGATTGACTCGGAAATCCTGCAAAAGACTCTCTAGTTTTTCGCGGCGCTCCTGAGGGTTATAACCGTGAGCCTCTAAAGCCACTAAAATATTATCTTCAACCGTCATACGGCGAAAAATACTCGGCTCTTGCGCTAAATAACTAAGACCTGCACGCGCCCGTTTGTACATTGGGTAATCTGAAATTTCTAAAGCGTTTAATAAAATTGAGCCTGAATCAGATTTAACTAATCCTACTACCATGTAAAAGGATGTCGTCTTACCCGCACCGTTGGGGCCTAACAGGCCAACAACCTGGCCAGAATGAACTTCAAAAGAAACATCTTTTACAACTAAACGATCGCCATATTTTTTTGAAATATTTTTGATAGTTAAGGTACTTGTCGCGTTTTCAGCCATGTGAGTTCAAGATCTTTCTAAGTTTGTTTATCAACAAAAGTTATTGCACTTTTTTACTGTCGATTTTTACCTTATTTATCTTAACTTTTTTTCCGCCTTCTAGGAAGACGATTTCTTCACCTTGAATTTCATCCTCGCCCATCTGGACTTTCGGATGACCGCTTAATGTCATCGTGTCTTCGATCAGATTCATCAAAAGCTGCTGACACACAGCGCTTTTACCTTCATCTTTAAGAACCACGTGGTCTTTCAACAAGATTGATTGTAAAGCCTTTTGCTTTTCTGAATATCTAAAGAAAGCCTGTGGCGCCGTGACTTTCGTTTTGTCAAAACGCATGTTCACGTTACCAGAAAACAACGCCTCTTGGTTTTTATTCGAAAACTCAGCTGAGTTTGATGTGACGTGAAAGTTTTTGTTATCCATAATCTTGCTGGCTTCGATGTTTGATTCAATATACATTTTGTTGGCCACGAGGTCGATTTTAAACCCGTTACCTGTCAGTTTAAAACCAGCCCC
>CAMLRE010000304.1 GCA_946482355.1 uncultured Bdellovibrio sp. | reverse complement strand
CTCAACCACATCGCGAGTAGTTCCTGCGATATCAGTAACGATCGCTTTTTCATCTAAGACTAAATTATTAAGTAAACTTGATTTACCTACGTTAGGTAAACCCGCCAAAACTAACTTAATACCATCTTTTAAAATTTTACCTTGGCTGTAAGAGTTTGTTAAAACTTCCAACTCTGCCTTTAGTTCTTTTAATTTTTGAATAAGCACTTGTGGGTCAACCACATCAATACCTTCAGTTGAAAAATCAATTGAAGCTTCAATGTGTGCCAAACACCAAGTCAGTTTATCTTCTAAAGATTGAAATTTTTCTGAAACTTTACCTTCAAGCTGGCGAAGCGACATTTTAAGTGCGCTATCAGATTGTGATTCAATCACTGAAAGCACAGCTTCGGCCTGCACTAGATCTAGTCGGTCGTTCATAAACGCTCGGTAAGTAAATTCACCTTTTTCTGCTGTCACTGCGCCGTATTCAACTAAAGCCTCAAGAAGTTTTTTTGTGATATGTGGAGAACCGTGTGAAGAAATCTCGATGGTCTCTTCACCGGTATAGGATTTTCCCTGATCAAAAGCTGTTACAACAACCTGATCAATCACTTCATTTTTTAAATTAGAAAATTTGGCTAAATAAACTCTATGAGATTCGAGTTTTTTCTTTGATAAGCTCTTACAGGCTTTTTGAATAATCTTGTAAGAGTCTGGGCCACTGAGTCTGATAACTGAAATGGCCGCAGTTCCTGTTGCCGATGCTAATGCACAAATTGTCTTTGTTTCGCGACTAGCATCGAACATTTTTAACTATCCTTCGTCAGACATTGAAGCATCGTCTGCTCCAGCGCCGCCTTGGCTTTTAACTGGGAAAATTTTGATTTTTTTGTATAAACCATCACCTAATGAACGGCTTTTTACACGAGCATCTTGCGCTAAGTATTGGTGAACAACTTTACGCTCTTTCGGAGGAAGTGCGCGGTAGTAAACTGATTTACCTTGTTCAATAGCGATTGTTTTTAAATGCTCAGCGCGCTCGATTAAAGCCGCTTCTGATTCTTCACGGTAACCACCACAATCAACTAATACATTTGTTTGAACATCTGGAAAGTTGTGTTGAGTTACACGTTTAACGATTAATTGAAAAGCGTCTAATAACTGACCTTTGTGGTCTTTTAATAACTCTTCGTCGTTACCAGAAAAATCGATTTTGATTTCAGTCAATTCTTCTTTTTTAGAAGTTGTTAAGTTGTACTCTAAATCAAATCCACCTTTTTCTAAAATTCCAGATAATGTTGCTTCAACAACTGCGTCGATATCTGATTTTTTACCGCCGCCGCCAAAAAGTTTTGAGAAAAATCCTGCCATACTTATAGTCCCCTCTAAATTACGCCACTGCCGGGCTGTTGTTTTTAGTTTCTTTTAATAAAAAATATTGTTGAATCACACCGAATAGCGCACTCACGAAATTGTACAGAGTTAAACCGCTCGGTAAAGTTAGCATAAATAACGTGAATAAAATCGGCATGAAATTTAAAATTTTAGCCTGAGTTGGATCCATCGTTGTTGGTGTCATTTTTTGTTGTAAGAACATTGTAATACCCATCAAGATTGGGAATACAAAGAACGGATCATGGTAAGATAAATCTGTGATCCAACCAAAGAATGGTTGTTGATAGATTTCAATACTAGAGCCAATTGCACGCCATAAAGCGAAGAAAATCGGGATCTGAATTAACATCGGTAAACAGCCAGATAATGGATTTGCGTTATTTTCTTTCATAACGGCCATTGTCTCTTTGTTCATACGCATTGGATCGTCTTTAAATCTTTCGCGGATAGCATCTAGTTTTGGTTTCACTTTTTGCATCGCTTGCGCAGATCTAAAAGACATAACGTTAAATGGTAATAACACCGCACGCACAACTAAAGTTAAAGCGATAATTGCTAAACCCCAGTTACCGAAAATACCGTGCATGAACACCATTAATTTCATTAAAATCGCCGAGATAAATCCGAACATGCCGTAATTTAAAGTCTCAGTTAATTGTTTATCGATTTTAGCTAATGTGTTTGTTTCTTTCGGGCCTAAATAAATCGCCTGAGAAATTTTTGTGATTTTAGCATCTTTAAGATTGTAGCTTACATTCACAGACGCCATGTTGTTTTCAACTTTATTTGAAACACCTGGAACGATATCAGAACGATTTACAGAAGCAGCTGTAAAGTACTGAGTACCAATCGACGCCAAAGTCGCTGCTGGAGCAGTTTTTAAGAAACCTTCGTTTTCTTTAAGACCCGCAATGCTTTCAGATTTTGTAGAACCTGCTTCAATCCAAATAAAATCCTGGTGTTCAAAGCTAGGAGTTAAGAAACTTTTTGATTCTGGTTTGTGGTGTTTTTGAAATAATTTAAGAGATAAAGTATCAAAACCCGCATCAAATTCTGTTTCTGAATCAAACGATTCAGTCTCTTTGTGGAATGTTAATTTACGAGTGATTTTTTTACCATCTACAGTTGCTGTTCCGATAAACTGAGATTCCCCAGTTTTTTCCACAGCAAAATTAATAACATTATTATTTGCTAGTAACTCAGCTTGGCCTTCAGTGCTTTCAAACTGAATTTGTGCGCCTTTTCTATCAGTGTATTTTTTAAGAGTGAAATTTTTTACTCCTAAACCTTTAGAAGACACATCAAATTTTACGTTTTCATCTTCGTAAGAAAAAGTTTTCTCTTCTTCTACTACCGGTGCTGTTGTTGCCGCGGCCACTGTGCCCGAAGCGGCTGGATTCATTTGCGCTTCAGAAGGAGCTACCGTTGCTGTTCCACTAGCTGTAGTTGCGACAACTTGTTCAGCTGTTTTTTGTGGGTATTTTTTACTTAAATAGTACTGCCATCCCCATAATCCGAAGAAAGTTAGGGCTAAAGCCATTAAAAATCTTGGATTTCCAAATGGAGATTCTTGTTTTTGGTTCATTCGTTATCCTTTATATGTCGGAACCGGATCGTAACCTTTTTGAGGGTGAAACGGATGACATTTAAGTAGTCTGATAGTTGTAAGTTTGAATGCTCTTAAGAAAGAGTGAGTCTGAAAGCTTTCCACCGCGTAGTGCGAGCAGCTGGGATAAAACCGGCAATTTCCACCTAAAAAGTAAGAAAAAGACGCCTGATAAAATTTCACTAAATAGATAATGGCGCGATTACGCCATGACGGCTGTAACGAAATCGCTGTATTTGAGTTTTTTGTAAAACCCTTCGGGCTGTGGTCGGAACATGAACACAACTTTTTTGGATTTGAATTTTGAACTCCAGCCTGCAGATCGTACACAGTTACGCACCCATCTTTTTAGCTTATTTCGTACTACGGCGGAGCCTACTTTTTTTGAAACTGTTGTGCCGAAATACGTAAGATCATCCTTTGAATCCAATAAAATTAGCGTGAGGTAAGAGGAAGCTCTTACCTTACGACCTTTTTTAGTAATTTCAGTGAATTCAGAGGACAGCTTTATTGGAAAGATTTTAGAATTACTTTCCGCCACGTTTAACTGTTAATTTTTTGCGGCCTTTTGCTCTACGACGAGATAATACTTTTTTACCTTTTGCAGTTTTCATTCTAGCACGGAAACCGTGTTTTTTAGCGCGACGTTTTTTGCTTGGTTGGTATGTACGTTTACTCATAATATCCTCGATTTTTCTTCTTACGACGATTGACGTCTATTGCAAGTTTTTTAAGCTCTTTCAAAAAAGAGAACTCTAGTTAAAACACATCGCGGCGTCATGGTCAACTGTTGAAAACTACCCATGGCTTTGGTAGTTATCCACATTCCGTTAATTGCAAGGGGGGCCAATGCAGT
>CAMLRE010000303.1 GCA_946482355.1 uncultured Bdellovibrio sp. | reverse complement strand
TTGGTTTGAACCAGGAAGCACTGTCGCTTTTTCAGCTACAACTTTAGAAGTTGCGTCAGCCGTATTTAAACGAGCTGCTGAAGCCACGCGGTTTTCAAGGTTCTGCTTGATATCATCAGTCGAAGCTCTTTCAACATTAACAGTCACAGCAGCTTGTTTAGTCATGTAGTCGATTGGGAAAGCGCCCAATTTAGCTAAATAACTAGAGATGCTTCCGTTACCGTGTTGAATGATTTCGCGTAATGTAAACAGCGGAGCGTACTGAGAAGCTTTTTTCTCAGATTCAAAAATGATCTGAGTTAAAGTTGCTGCAGTAATATCATTTTTCGACTTATTGTCGATAACCATCACTTCTTCGTTAGAGCGAATCATCTTCGCGATATCATCAAGAGTCACGTAGCAGCTTTGTTTTGTGTCATAAAGCTTACGATTTTGGTAACGCTTGATAATTTTAACTTTAGCGCTTGGTTTTGTGTTCAAATTTTCCATTTGATTCATCACAACGGCCTCCATTTGCCCTGGCTTTTCACTTCCGTTTTAGTCTTGGTGTCTAAACAAGATGAAGATTTTATAAGCCTAAAACTAAAGCTTTTCGCCTATTTATTCGCTGGCAAGTTAGCCCTGCCGCCACTCTATGTCAAGTAGGTCGACAGTTTATCTATGTGATTCGGTTAAATGACAATCGACGTCTAGTTGCCTTATTTTTAAGTTCATTTTTGTGCTGTTTCAGATACGATAAATGCTAATGATTTCATATAGTTATAAACAAATAAAAATTAGTCTAGTTTTTTCTTAAATTCATCTTAAAAGGCGTTGACTCGTCCAAAGAGGTCCAGTTTTGCGAAATCGTCACACAATCAAACGCTCTAGACTCGAGCACCTGAGCCATTTCTGCCGATTAGCTTCCTAATAGGAGTCTACATGAAAGCTCTCAAAATTTCGGGTGTTGTCAGTCTATTTTTTATCACAGCGTGTGCATCGTCACCGTACCCTTACTTTGACTCTTCACTGAATGATCATAATCGTGCACCAGCATCGTTAGGTGTGCCACAAACTGCGTCAGAAGCGGATCAGAGCGTTGTCGAACAACAAGCTCAGGCCGACTATTTGTTTTTAAAAGCAGATCTTGAATCAGCAGATGGCGAACAAGCGTCATCAATCGAAAATTTAAAATCAGCCATTCAGATTGATCCGCAATCAGTTGTTTTGATGCAGAAGCTTTCTGTTGAGTACTACAAAAAAGGTCAAGTGACTGATGCGATCTACTGGATTCAGAAAGCTTTAGAAAAAGACCCAAAACGTAAAGACAACTTACTGCTTTTCGGTTCGATGCTTATGGCCAAAAAAGAATTCGATAAAGCTGAAGTTGCCTACAATAAAATCGTTAAACAATATCCGAAAGATGCAGAAGCCTATCTTTACTTAGGTGCTTTACACTCTGAAAAAAATGAATTTGCGAAAGCAAACCAGTTCTTTTCAAAAGTCATCACGATCGGTACTTACGAGCCAAAACATTTACCTTACTACTACCGTGCACGTTCAATTCTAGATTCAGGTAATAAATCTTTGTTCGGCGCTGCTAAAAAAGATTTAACAAAAGTTTTTGAACAAAAGCCTGATTTCTTAGAGGCGATTCAAGTTTATTCAAGTATCGTAGAAAAAACTGAAGGTAAGTCAGCGGTTTTTAAATTCTACGTTGATTATCAAAAAAAATACGGGCCAGTGGTTCGTTTAGCTGAAGTTTTATCTCAGTATTATATTGAAAAAGACCAATACGACAAAGCTTATGAGCAACTTGAATTCATGGAAGCTAACTCTGAAGATCCAATTCAAGTTAAACTTAAAATGGCTTTAATCTTAATCGATAAAAAAAGTTACGCCAAAGCCATGACTAAGTTAGAAGAGCTTAACGAAGCTGTTCCTGAATCAGATAAAGTTAAATTTTACTTATCTGCAGTTTACGAAGAGTTAAAACAGCCAGAAAAAGCGATCAAAACTTATTTATCGATTCAACCATCGAGCAATCATTATGATGATGCCCGTGTAAGAGCTGCGTTTTTACTTAAAAACACAAAACAGTTAGATAAAGCGTTATCGACTATGAAAGAAGCTGTTGCGAACAAGAAAGAAAACTTACAGTTACACTTTATGTTAGCGCAAATTCAAGAAGACGATAATCAATTTACTGACGCCGTGGCTACTCTGAAAAAAGCCGATGATCAATTTCCGAAAAACACGCAAGTGCATTATTTCTTAGGTACGCTTTATGACCGTCTTGAGAAAAAAGATTTAATGATGAAACATATGCGCCAAGCGGTAAGTTACGATGAAAAAAATCATCAGGCTTTAAACTATGTGGCCTATTCTATCAGTGAAATGGGTGGCGATTTAGATGAAGCTGAACAATTTGCTTTAAAAGCTTATGCATTACAAAAAGACGATGCATTTATCATCGACACTCTAGGTTGGGTTTACTTTAAAAAAGGTGAATACGCTAAAGCGTTAACTTATTTAGAAAAAGCTCATGAGTTTGCTCCGGATGTCGGAGTGATCGCTGAACATTTAGGTGATGTTTATTTAAAACTTAAAAAAGACGACAAAGCCCGTAACGCGTATTTAAAAGCGCGCAAAGAAGAAAAAGATTCAGCGCGCTTAAAAGCTTTAGACGGAAAAATTACGTCGCTTGAGAAGACTGATTCACAGCGAAGCCCAGCTTCGTCTGATACTTTTTACCCGTAATATGACATAACACATAGGCTGCAACGATCGCGTAATCTACGCTGAAAAGTTGCAGCGATAATGTGGCGATCACAAAAAATACCGTCAATTTAAAGAAATAAAATTTACGATTCTTGATTTGTTGAATATTTTCAACGTACACACTCATAAGATCGGCATCTTTTTTGTAATCCCAGAAAAAAGACATTCCAAAAATCAAAACGGCATACGACATGATAAAGCTCAGTAGGCCTGCAAAAAGCAGCAGCGTCCAATTCAGTTCTTTTAAATAGATGTGCGTAAATGATGAAACGGCGCCTAAAAAGAAAAACATCGGAAGCAGCGTCAGAGAATGAATTAAACAGTTAATCTGTGATTTTTTGCTAAATTCTGTTTGCCATAAATACAGGGCCATCTGTTGCCATAACAGAATCAATAAAATTGAGCCCCCGGGAACATCGGCAAACCACAGCACAAAAAAACTCGCGGCAAATAAAGAATAATGTTTTATTTTTAATTCTCTCATTTACACTAAATACTATATGCAAAAATATTCATTCACAAATCTTGTTTTAGCGATCGCAGGTCTTGGCGCGTTTTTTATGACTGGTTGTGCGGGAACGCAGGAAAAGCCGCAGGCGGGTGATATTCAGTATGTTGAAAGTAAGGCTTTAATTGAAGATAAAACGAAAAATTCTTCAAACTCAGCGTCTATTGATTTGTTTTATCTGCAAGATGATGTGATCCGCATGGAAGTGACCGCTTTATTAGGTTACCGCCTTGGAAGTTTAGTGATGAATCCACAGAAAGTATCGTATGCGCTTCATCCGCAAAAAGCATTTGTTGAAGGCCCTTTTGCTGCCCGCACGATGAAACCGCTTTTTCGTCAGGATTTAGACCCTAAATTAATTTGGGCCGTGGTGTTTGACCGTGATCTACGTGGTTTTGGTTTTACTTGTACTGATGTGGTTTCACGAACAAGCACTTGTCAGGGGAGCGGTGCTACCCAAGGAGTTACGGTGACCGTTCAACAAATGGGTGAAACACCTAATAGTGGTTTAAAGAAAATCACTATAGAAAATGCAAATTTAAAGTTCGTTTGGTTGTATAAAGCTATTAGGA
>CAMLRE010000302.1 GCA_946482355.1 uncultured Bdellovibrio sp. | reverse complement strand
GGCCTTCACGCCGCGGCGAATCCACTCCTCCTCCTGGGCGAGCTTCTTGTCGAAGAGCGCGCGCTGTTTCTTCAGTTTGAAAGAGCACACGTTCAAAATTATTAAATGTTAAGCCTGATAAGCTCCAAGAACCCTGAACAGCACTTAATGCTGATAATAAAACGCCTGACAGCGGTAAAATAAAAATAATGAAAAGTAAAATAGCCAAGATAACTGTCACCGGAATTTTCCAGGCATTCAGCGGAACCAACGATGGCCGAGCGGTTTTGCCACCTACTGTATAGTTTTTGCTCGCGCTAAAAAACAACTGTGTTCCGTAAAGTAAAACAAGAGTGGTTATTCCTAAAATTACAGAGACTGCAATACTCATTTGAAGTCCGGTAGCTGTTCCCATACGCTGATAAGTATAAATTTGCGTTGTCATTAAGTAGATACGGGCAGGGCCACCGACTAAAGCGGGTACGCCAAAGCTTGCAGCTGTGGCTAGAAACGAAAGTAAAAAACCACTTAAAATCGCCGGACGCAAAAGAGGTAATGCAATATCTATAAAGACGCGTAAACCACTGGCTCCGGAAAGTCTGGCTGCTTCTTCAAGTGAAGAGTCCATCGAATCTAAAACAGTCAGTGCTGTTAATAAAACAAAAGTAAAAAGAAAACTTGTCTCAACCCAGATAAGACCAGCATAAGAATAAATATTTAAATTAAGGCCTAACCATTGGTTTAAAACACCACTTGTTGGATTTGCTAAAATAATCCAACCAATCGCACCCACAAATGGCGGAATAGCATAGGGTAAACAAAAACCTGAACGAAAAAACTTTTTAAACGGAAGATCAGTGCGGGTTAATAACCAAGCTAAAGGTAAGCCTAAAGCTAAGCATAAAACACCCACAGCCAAAGAAACGACTAAAGTGTTTTTAACAGCTTTAATCGTATTTTCATTTGTCAGAACAGATTGAAAATCTGAAAGTTTCGGAATTAGATAAAGGTAAACCTGCGGGCTTAAAAAAAGCGCCGCAAGTAAAACTAAACAAATTACGTAAACTATTTTTTTAATCACAATTAGAAAATGATTTTAGCAAATTTATCTTTGATTTCATCGCGAGTTTTCATCGTTTCAGTGATAAATTCACGTGTCCAAGGAAGAGCTGTCTTTTCAACTTCAGCAAAAGTTGGCGCACCTACAGGAGCCGCATTGCCAGCCACCGATGGGTACATAAAAGATCTTGCCATAGCCGCTTGGCCTTCTGGACCAAACATCCAATCAACAATCTTTTTGGTTTTTTCTTGATCACCATCTTTTTTAACGATCGCTAAAACATTTGATTGAATAACTGCGCCGTCAGTCGGAATAACCCATTTAATGCGGGCATCAGTTGCAGCTAAACGTAAAATGTTTTCTAAAAGAACAACACCCACCGGGCGTTCTTTACTTTGTAAACGGCGAACTACACCAGAGTTTCCGCCTTCTGAGATCACGTTGTTTTTGCGTAATTGAGAAAAATAATCCCAACCGTATTTTTTAGCTAAGAACGCTACGGTTGTAAAATTAGTGCCAGAAGCTAAAGGGCTGCCAGTTGAAACTTTATCTTTCCATTTGGCTTCGCCTAATTCTTTAAAAGATTTCGGGGCATCTTTTTCTGAAACAGCTTCAGTGTTATACGCAATAACCATCACCGGAAAGCTTAATGTTGTATAAAAGCTGTCTGGATGTTTGAAAAAATCTTCAACTTTTTCTGAATTAGCTGGTTTATAAGCCACTAATTTTTGTTGGCTAGCCATATCTTCATACCAGAAACGGTCTGAAGAAATTAAAATGTCGGCCTGAATTTTTCCTGAAAGGTTTTCAGCTTGTACTTTAGCAGCTACCTCTTCAGAGCCAGCTTGGTAAAACTGTACGTCGACATCTGGAAACGCCGTCGCTAACTTTGGCTGAATGTCGGCGATAGTGTCTTTGTAAAGTGATGTATAAATCCACACTTTAGCTTTTTCATCTTTCTTCGTACAAGAAAAAGGAAGTAAAGCCATTACAGCTAGTAACATAATTCTTTTCATAATTATCTCTTTTCTTTTTGAGTTTGTTCTTTAATAAAGGCATCGCGAGCTGCCACAGCGTCAGCAGCGAAATCTGAAAATACTCCATCAACGCCTAAGGCGAAAAACTCTAAGTACTCAGCCTTCGGATCTTTATTGTATTCTTTAAGTAAGTATTTTTCTTCACTTCTAAATGTGTACGGGTGAACAAGTAAACCAACAGCGTGGGCTGCTTTAAGTAATTCAGTCGGCGGAAGCTTTTCTTCAGTTTTTTCGCCGTTTTTACCAGTCACGATTTTTGTAGGAATAAGATAACGTTTATAAGGGCCAATGCCATCAGCTGTTTTTTTAATGTCTTTTAGATTTTCAATCTTGCTGACCATATCTAAGTATGTGCGGGTATCTCCAGAAACCTGAAAGTCAGCGGGAACTAGCTCCGGATCATCAATCAAGTACACTAATTTGTTCTTTGTTAGTTTTTTTAATTTTTTAAGATTTGTTAATTCAAAAGACTGAATAAATACAGCTGATGATTTTTTATTAAGACCGGCGGCTTTTAATTCTTTAGCTAAAGGCTCTTCTAGCGGTAAGTTAATACTTTGAAAATAAGTCGGGTGTTTGGTTTCGGGGTATAAACCAATAGTGCGTTTTAATTTTTTACCCTGGCTTTTGGCTAATTCGATAACTTCTTTAAATGTTGGAATTTCAAATTGGCCATCATACGAATGATCGCGAAATGCCAAACGTTCCTTGGCACGCAGGGTTTTAATTTCTTTTAAAGTGAAGTCTTCAGTAAACCAACCAGTTACGGGTTTGCCATCAATTGTTTTAGTCGTTTTGCGTTCAGGAAACTTGGCTGCCACATCGGTCGTTTCAGAAATTTCATTTTCGTGACGGGCAATCAAAACTCCGTCTTTAGTGCTGACCAGATCTGGTTCGATGTAATCAGCGCCCATGTCGATGGCTAATTGGTAAGAAGCTAAAGTGTGCTCAGGGCGATAACCGCAAGCACCACGGTGACCTAAGACTAAAGGTTTTTGTAAAGCCGAAGCCATCAGCGAAGAAAATACGATGAAGCATGCGATAAATAATTTCATGCTCCAATTGAATTTCGAAGCAATTACAGAGTCAAATTATTATTGTGTTTAGAATCTATCACGTCTCGCGCCATAGCGGGAAGTTGCGCTAAGTTTTCAACAGGTGATTCAAGCCACAGTTTTGCCTGGCGATATGATTCAGCAATGATTTCTGCGCCGACATGAAGGCGGTCAGGCCCCGAGCGTGGAATATCTTTTAATTCAAATTGCAGAAGTTTAGCGAAGTGTTTTCTATTCACACGAGGTGATTCAAAGCCATTTGTACTACCTAAATTGTGAGCGAGCACAAATTCATTACGATCTACACCTGATAAGCCCATTTTATCAGCGACACCGCCATCTAAATAAATGCGTTTATCAATGCGAACGGGGTGAAATAAGCCAGGCACAGCGCACGAAGCACGTGAAGCCTTGGCCACCGAACCACTGGTTAACGTTTTAGTTTTAAGTGCGAAAACATCAAAAGCTGAAATTTGAAGCGGAATTTTTAATGATATAAAGTCAGGAGCCATAAATTGCTCAAATAAGCGCTCCATTTTATCGCCACGGACTAAGCCAAATCCAAAACCTACATCCCAAAAATCAGATTTTTTAATAGCGGTAAATTCTTTGGTCATTTCAGTGGCCGTTAAACCACTGGCCATACAAGCCGCAACTAAGGCGCCGGCACTACTTCCGACAACCATACGCGGTCTTAAATTCTTTTCTTCGA
>CAMLRE010000301.1 GCA_946482355.1 uncultured Bdellovibrio sp. | reverse complement strand
TAATTTCGTTATTGTCTAATTGTTTTTTTAATTTAATTGGTAATAAAATTTTAAAAGTTGTCTCTTTATAAGGAGTCGAAGAGACAAAAGCGATATCTCCGCCATGCGCGCGGATAAAACGGCGACTGATACCTAAACCAAGACCGGTGCCTTCATCAGCTGGTTTTGTCGTAAATTGTTTTTCAAATAGTTTTGGCTGGTGTTCTTCAGAAATACCGCTACCGTTGTCACTGATCGTAATCAGGATGTTTTGCTCAGTTAATTCAGTGCCCAGTTTTAAAATATGTTTTTGATCTTTGCCTAACATCGCCTGTAACGAGTTACGCATTAAATTAGTCACCGCTTGAATAAATTCATCACGATCGATTGAAACTTCATCATAACCTTCAGCATATGATTCGACCACATCGATATCTTGCTGCATGAAAAGATCAGCCATAATGTTTTTACAATCAATAACCAGCTGACGGGCAGAGTACGTTTTAATATCTGAATGTAAACGGCTTAGCTTTCTCATACCGTCGACGATTTTTCCGATGCGGCGGCTTTCGTTAATTAAAAACTGCGTATCAGATTCAATATTTTGAGTTAATTGTGTGAAAGCTTCTTGCACTGAATCTAAGTTGTGCATGTCTTCTTGCCACAGTGTCCATGACTGGTCGACCTGCGAAGGCTGTTGCCAGTTTGCCGCTAAAGCTTGAAAGCCGCCACTGTTGTGATCGTTCTTCCAGGCTGTAAAAATATCTTTCATTAAATCAAGCTGCGGTTGAATTTGATTTTGCACACGCTTTTCAACACCACTTAAACGGGCTAAAATACCAGTTAACGGATTTAATACCTCGTGAGCTGCACGGCCCGCAATTTCACCGGCAGAAGCCAGACGTGTTGTCTTAAGTAAGGCTTCTTGCGCGTCTTTAACAGCTTGGTTTTGAATCTCTAATTGTAGAGTACGTTCTTTAACTTTACGATCTAACTCGCGGTTGATTTCTTGTAATTCATCGCGTGATTGTTTTAAATCAGAGATCATCTGATTAAATGAACTGGCTAACATTCGTGTTTCATCGCGTGTATTAACTTTAATTTGTGTTGAAAGATCACCCGTCGAAACTTTTTCCATACCTTGAACTAAGATAGAAATCGGTTCTGTTAATGATCGTGATAATAAAAAAGCAAATAATAATGATAAGGTAATAACAATTAAGGCAAACGAGATTGAACGCGACACAAGTTCTGTCACCGCCGAAAAGGCGTGGTCTTTAGATACTTTTGAAAGAATAATAATTTGCCCTTGATAAGTTTTAGCAAAAGCGCCTAAGAATTCTTTACCCTGGTCTTGAATTGAAGCCACACTTAAATTCACTTTAGCTTCTTTAGCTTTTTGAAATAGCGCGCGTTCACTTAAATTTTTAGCCTGCTTCATCCAGTCAAAGTTTGAGTGAAGTAAAATTTGGCCTGAATGATCTACGATTGAAACTTCGCTCATTTTAACAACGTTTAGAATTTTTAAAATTTTATCGGGTTGAATGTAACCCACGACAGCTAAGTGATCTGTGGGAATTCCTTTGCTGTCTTCGATAACAACATTTCTGCCGTAACCGATCAGTGGCGTGCCGCCTTCGATAGAAGCGTTCCAGAAGTATTCGCCGTTTTTTAGAATTTCGTTCAACGGAATCGGGCGTGCTTCAAGAATTGTTTTGCTGAAAAAATCTTGATTAAGGCCATAAGTTTCAGAATATTTTTTATCGCTGTAAGTTTTAATCGCTAAACTTTGTTCTTGGCGGTAAAGCGAAGCAAACACCACCGGAGAATTTTCTCCGAACACTTGCTCTGCAAAATTTTTTGTTGATGGGTTTGTTGATAGTGTCGCGAATAATCTGAATTTATCAGAAACACCTTTAAACTCAGTTTCAATTTCAGCAGCTAAGTTTGAAACCATGCTACGGTTTAAATCAAACACAAGTTCTGTTTTGTCGGTTTTAAAAACTGAGACGGCGATTAATAAATACACCACGAGACAGGACATGAGTAATGCACCCATGACGCCCAGAAACTTGGTTCGTATTGAAAAAAAGCCCTTCATTTTTATCTCCGTAAAGACCACTTCTTATCGGCCAAGCCGATGAATTTACTTAGGAAAAACCAGGTAAATCGGTGATTTTTACGGACTAAACTAGACTAACGTAGGGTGCGAAAGGCCCTTTCATCGCTGATTGCATTCTGCCCTCCTGGCGTTGTCGAGATAGCTTTGATGCTATAAAGCGTATTAGGTGATAAACCGGTAATTGTTAACGTATGAGCCTGGACTAAAGCCGGGTTAACAGCCGTCGTGCCTGAGGCCAACGTGCTGACGTTTTTCCACGAACCTTGGCTGGTTGAAGGGATATTTGTTGTCCAACTTAAAGTGATACTGTCACGTTGCACATTCAATAATGTAAACGACAAAATCGCTAACGGTTGTTCTGTCGGAACACACGGATTTTCAGCTTGATCCGGAAAATAATAATTCGCATTTTCTAAAACTTTCCAGTTACGCGCAAGTAACTCGTAGAACGGGGCTTTAGGTTCGACCGGATCTTTTGTTGAATCAAAAAATAAACTGTTACCTTGCTGACCACATAACGGATCAACAACAGTGTTACTTACGCCTTCGGGCCAAGGGCGCCACATGTTCACTAAAGAAATGTGATAACGAGGGCCTTGGTAATAATCAATCACCACAGGAATTTTTGTATTTTGATCTAAGTAAATCGCTTCAGAAGCACAAGCCATTTTTGTCGAGTGAGTTCCGTCATTATTAACAATTGTTTTCCAGCCGCCGGCCCCATCTGGAATTTTCACAACCGCACCATCGTCAGCTAAAGTGGCTAACTGATAATAACCGGCCGGTTCGTTAGGGCCTAATTGTAATTGTGATTCCATATGCAAACCGAAATACTCATACAGAGTTGTTCCAGAAGCATTAGTGACTAATGATCCTGCTTGTGTATAAAAACCACGATCAAACGGACGTGTCGGAATAAATAAACGATCAAGATAAATGTTAGCTTCTGCCACGTGCGCATTATTTAAAAAATCGGCTAAGTTGTTATAGCGCGGTTGATCGTCAGTTAAATAAAATAAGTTACCAATAAGACCGCGGTCACGCGCCTGAGGCGAATTGGTTTTAAAAGGGTCGCACACTGTGCGTTCAGGATCTGCAGACGGTGATTGCGGAGGAGTTGAGTCAGGTTCAGTGACAACCGTACTTCCGCTTTCAGTTCCGGTTCCGGCTTCAGTCAAACATCCACTGACAGCGAGTGCTGTCAAAAATAAAAAGCTTAATAAAAAAAGCTTGGTGAATGACTTCATAATTATCTTAATGTTTTAAATGCTCTTTCGTCTGAGGTAGCTGATTGCCCGCCAGGTGTCGTAGAAATTGCTTTAATACTGTATAGTGTATTCGGTGATAACCCTGTGATTGTCAGAGTATGGGCGGTTACAAGATTACCGTTAACTGCTGTTGTTCCAGACGCATTGGTACTAGGGTTTTTCCAAAAACCCTGGCTTGTTGAAGGAATTGAAGTTGTCCAACTTAATGTAATGCGGTCACGTTGAACATTCAGTAACGTAAAAGACAGAATTGAAAGTGGAGCTTCTGTCGGAGCACATGGATTTTCAGTTTGTTCAGGAAATTGGTAGTTTTGATTTTCTAAAACTTTCCATCCGGCTAAAAGTACTTCGTAAAATTGCTTTTTAGGTACTACTGGATTTTCATCAAAGTTAAAAAATAAACCATTACCCTGGCGGCCACAGTAAGAATCATGATCAGCCACTTGATCAGAATCTGAAGGCCATGGGCGCCACATCGT
>CAMLRE010000300.1 GCA_946482355.1 uncultured Bdellovibrio sp. | reverse complement strand
GAATGAAAAACTTCTTCCGAAATACGAAGAACTTTTAAATGCCGGACAAATTCCAACTTCACGTGGTCATATTTTAACAGATGAAGATGTAGACCGCAGACAGCAGATCTTATCGTTAATGACAACGTACGAAGTCGTGATGACGCCGGAACAAAAACAATTAGCTCCGGAATTTTTAAAAGAAATGATTTCAGATAATTTACTTAAAATTGAAGGTGATAAAGTTAAAGTCACTGAAAACGGTAAACCGTTTTTACGTAATATCTGTATTTTCTTTGATGAACATTTAAAACGTAACAAACCACAAACACGTATTTTTTCGCAGTCTTTATGATTCATATTGTTGGTGCTGGTTTTTCGGGGTTAACTCTGGCTTGGGAGCTGCAAAAAGCAGGTTTCAAGGTCACGGTTTACGAAAAAAATCAAATCGGTGGGCTTATCAGTTCACACCGAACAGCCACACATTTACGTGAAACAGCTGCGAACGGGGTTTTGTGGACGCCTCGCTTAGAAGTTTTATCAAAAGAACTTGGTGTCGAATTTCAGTCATCTCAGCAAGAAGCCAAAAAAAGATTTATCTTTCACAATCAAAGACCGCGCCGCTGGCCTTTAACTTTTACTGAAACAGTTAAAGTGGCTTTAGCCGCTGTTAAATTTATTTTTAAAAAGATTTTTTTAAAACAGAAGATTTCTTCAGATCTAACTTTAGAACAATGGGGCACACAGTCTTTTGGAAAACCTTTTACCGATGTGATTTTAAGTTCAGCGGTGCAGGGGATTTTTGCCTTAACTCCGAAACATCTAAATGCCAAAGCGGTGCTTGAATCTTTTAAAGCGGTGACAGCATTTAAAAAAGCTAAAAAGTATAAACCCGTGACCTACGCGCCTAAAAACGGAATGGGTGAATTGATTTCAGCTTTAAAACGAAAGTTAGCTGAAAAAGACGTTGTGATTAAATCGCAAGAGATTACCGATTTAAAAGACTTAAACTTAGAAAAAAATGATGTGGTGGTGATTGCCACTTCGGCTTGGGATGCTTGTAAATTGCTTCCCCAAGTTCAGGGTTTAAACCAAATCCAACCTGTGCCACTAACAACGGTGACATTGGTTTGGCCTAAAGAGGCTCAAACTTTAGAAGGCTTTGGTTGTCTGTTTCCGCCAGTTGAACATTTTTTTGCGGCAGGCGTGTTGATCAATTCCTGCATTTTTTCAAACCGTGGCCCGAACCCGTCAGAGACTTGGATTATTAGCCAAGACCTAGAAAAGTTCAGCGATGAACAAATTAAACAGCACGTGTTGATGGATCGCCAGCGTCTTTTTCCAACTCAGGGTCAATCTTTAGAAGCTCATATCGTGCGCTGGCCAAAAGCGATTCCGGCGTATAACCAGCAATTAGAAAATTTTGTTGAAGCTTATAAGCTTTCAGCCAAAGCCTTGGCTAAAGAAAATATTTATCTTTCAGGAAATTACTTAGGAAAAATCGGTCTAGCTAAAATCTATGATCAAAACATCGCCTTAGCGAAAAAACTTAAAGTACATTATGGGTAAAAAATTATTAATTCTAAGTCAGATCGGAAGCCCTACAAAGCCAGAACCTAAAGAAGTGGGTGCGTACCTGCGCCGATTTCTGATGGATAAAAGAATTTTAGATATACCGTGGTTTCCACGTTTTATTCTCGTAAATCTAGGAATCGTTTGGCGCCGCAAAAAGCCATCGGCAGAAAAGTATCATAATATTTGGACCGCTGAAGGTTCGCCGTTAGTGGTAGAAACGACTAAGTTTACCGAGGGTTTAAAAAAACACTTATCTGATATGGATGTTGTCATCCATTGGCGTTACGGCGAACTTGATGCTGAACAAACTTTAAAGCCGTATCAATCGAATAACTACGACGAAATTTTAGTGGCTCCGCTGTACCCTCAATTTGCCATGGCGACAACCGGATCAGCTTTTGATGTGCTTTTACCGGCTATTGAAAAACTTTGGCCAGGGCAAAAAAACGTAAAAACGTTAAAACCTTTTTTTGATCACGAAGCTTTTTTAAACGGGTGGGTAAATCGTTTAAAACCGTTAATTCAAAAAGACCGTCATGTTCTGTTTTCATTTCACGGGCTTCCGGTTTCGCAACTTAAAAAAACGACAGGTTGTGATTTAGAAAATTGCTGTGACCGCCCTGACCATGATTCAAAATGTTACTATGCCCAGTGCAAACAAACTGTAAGACTTTTAGTTGCGCGCTTAGGTTTGCAATCTGAACAATACACTCTTTGTTTTCAGTCACGTGTGGGGCCCAAAAAATGGTTAGAACCAGCGACCGAACAAACCACTGAAAATTTGGTTAAGAATAAAGGTGTAAGATCGGTGGTTGTCGCGTGCCCTGCGTTTGTTACCGACGGCTTAGAAACTTTAGAAGAAATCAATATCGAGCTTCAGCAAAATTTCAAAAACTGGGGTGGTAAAGACTTCGTCATGGCCGAATCGTTAAACGATGATTCAGCCTGGATTTCAGGTTTTGCAGGTCTGATAAACGCTTCGGACCGCTGGGATCAAAATCACAGTTAAAATCTAGTTAAATGTTGGGGAATTCTTGCCCCATGAAGGCCCATAACTTGATTGTTCTTTCTCGAAAGGTTAGAAAAAACAGCCGTCTAAAAGCAGGTTGTTAAGTGAAGAACGAGTTTATTGATTTAAGTGTGAAGTTACAAAAAGTTCTCGGCAAAGAAGGACTTTTTATTATTCCCTTTGAAGAACCTGGGTTACCTTTTTATTCAAGTTTATCAAAAGATCAAAGAGAAGCGATTATCGAGCAAATGAAAACGTTGCTTGAGATAGCCAAAGATCTTCAGGCTCATGATTTAAAAGTGACCGAGCCTGCAAATTTAATTCGTACGTTTTTTAAGAAGTTCAACTTACATGCTCCGGCTTGGGTTGTCGATTCGATTACCAAACACGACATCGTCGATGTCTGGAACTTAGATTCTAGGCTTGTCATAGCCAGTTTTAATTTTTTTAATATTTGTACTTATTCGCTCGAAGAACTTTTTTGCCGTCCGTGGGCGGAACTTTTTTCGCGCGATAACGATATTCATATTCAGCTTTATCAGTTAAGCCGTTCACTTTTAAACGGTGAAATTACCCAGCCTGTTGATACCACGTATATTCCGCAGCACAAGGTTCGTGAAACTTACGCGAAAGA
This sequence comes from uncultured Bdellovibrio sp., assembly GCA_946482355.1. The sequence goes on along the minus strand of CAMLRE010000300.1, from coordinate 662 downwards.
AGGGGTTTACGCGATTTTACAACCGCGTATTTTTTCTCCGGTCTATGCAGGAAGTCACTTGTTTGGGTTCATGAGTATAAACCGTATTATTAAGCTCGAACCTGAAAAAGTTTTGAGGCTATTAGATGAATAAAGAATTCGCTATAGCCGCTATCGAAAATATTCCTAACGTCGTTTTTGTTAAAGATGCCAAAAATTTTCGTTATGTTTATGTGAATAAAGCCTTTGAAACGGTGATGGGTATGCCGACCACGGCTATTATCGGAAAATCCGATAGCGATTTTATGCCACCGGACCAGGCTCATAACTGTCTAGAGACAGATTTAAAAGTTATTAAAGAAAATATTACCGTACAAAGTTATGACGATGAAATCGAAACTCAAAAAGGCCGCCGCATTTTTAACACACGAAAATTACCTCTGCCTTCAGCGACCGGCGAAATAGAATATATTTTAGGAATAAGCGAAGACATTACCGAAAAACGAATTTCTGAAAGGCAGAGTGAACAACTGCTTTTAGAGCGTGGTGCACGGGCAGAAGCTGAAAAAGTAACTGCGCAGTTAAAATTTTTATCACAAATCAGTACGGCCATCAGTGAATCTTTGGATACCAATTCTATTTTGCGGGCGGTGGCGACCATAACAAATCAATTTTATTCTGAC
>CAMLRE010000299.1 GCA_946482355.1 uncultured Bdellovibrio sp. | reverse complement strand
GAATCTGAAAAAACTTGCACTAAGCTTGCTTGGCTTTCGTGTAAAAAACCTTTTTGTAAAAAATCAAAATTGGGGCGAGGCACAACCTGTTTGATGGCTTTCGCGTCTTGAGCGATATAGCGCTCGGATAAAAGATCTGGGTAATATTCTACCGCATCTAGCTTGTAATCTCGTTGCAGTCTTTTTAGAGTTTCGTCGATCTTTTGCGGGCTTTGCGTTTTTTGAATCGCTTGGGCCACCATTTCAGCGTAATCGTAACCTTTTCGTTTTTCTTGCGTGATGAACGAATCAATCACCTCAGAGGCATTTTTTAAAATACCGATCATACGCTGTGAGAACCAACGATCAAATGAGCTGTTTAAGTAAAATACCGAAAGAATCAAAACTAACGAGGTCGGAATTACCGAGAATGTGGCAAAGGCGATAATCAGTTTTGATTTTAACGAAGAACCGAAGATTTTTCCGCGACGTTCGATAAAAACTTTAACGACGTTACGAAAAATTAAAAACAGAAGAAGTAAAACTAGAATTAAGTTTACGTTAACAAGCCCGATAAAATAAATGATGTACGGGCTTGGTAAAGTTTGGCCGGAACGAAATACAAAAACCTCAATCCCGATTAAAATGGCGAGCATGATTGAAATAACGAAAATAGATAGAACTTCTTTTCGCCTTTTCAGCAACTCGACATTTTCGGTAGGTTTAGTACTCATTCATTTATTTTTTCTTAATTTCTCTAAGAAGTCCAATCATCTCAAGGGCTGCTTGAGCTGCATCAACACCTTTATGGCCATGGGCTCCGCCTACGCGATCAAGAGCTTGCTCTTCGTTTTCAGTTGTTAGAACGCCAAAAGCGATTGGTTTTTTGTAATCTAACATTAATCTTGAGCAATTTCGCTCAACAGAACGGCAAACTTCTTCGTAATGAGTCGTTTCACCGCGAATAACAGCACCTAAAGTGATCACAGCGTCGACTTTTTGGTATTCTAATAAAGCCTGCGCCGCTAACGGGATTTCAACAGCCCCTGGAACACGAACGGCTAAGATTTCAACGCCGTCGATAGCTTCTAAGAAATCTAAAGTGCCTTCTTCAAGCTTTGTTGTGATCTCTTCGTTAAAACGAGATGTGACAACACCGATTTTAATTTTTTGGGCTGATTTTAATTTAACGGCTTTAGACTTTGCAGATTTTTTAGCTTTCATTCGACTTCCTATACTGGATGAGATCTTCGATCGTTCCGATTTTAATATTATGTTTTTTTGCAAATACCATTAGATCTGGTAAACGCGCCATTGTGCCATCGTCGTTAATCACTTCGCAAATAACACTGGCCGGAGTGAGTTTTGTTAATTTCGCCATATCAACACTGGCTTCGGTGTGGCCGGCGCGACCAAGCACGCCTTGCGGGTGTGCTTTCAACGGAAAAATATGTCCGGGACAAATAACATCTGTGGCCTTTGCTGATTCGCGTGAAGCTACTTTGATCGTGTGCGAACGATCTGCCGCAGAAATTCCTGTCGTTACACCAAAGCTTGCTTCGATAGAGTAAGTAAACGCTGTTTCTGTAGGGCCACGTTGATGTGATTTTGAAACCATCATCGGTAATTGCAATTTTTCGATTTGTGAAGCGGTCATCGATAAACAAATTAAACCACGCGCTTCTTTAGCCATAAAGTTCACAGCTTCTGGCGTGATAAAATCTGCGGCGATAACTAAGTCGCCTTCGTTTTCGCGGTTTTCATCATCAACTAAGATTACAAATTTACCGGCTTTAAAATCATTTAAAATTTCTTCGATAGAATTCATTTGGCTAGACATTAGTTGTTTCCTTGCGCGCGAATGTAGGCCTTCGCCAAATAATCAGATTCAAGATTTACGTAATCACCTTTTTTAAAATACTGAAGGTTTGTTACTTTTAAAGTTTCTGGAATTAAACAAAAGAAAATAAAATTATTTTCAATTTTATTAATCGTAAGACTTACACCGTTTACACAGGCCGAACCTTTTTGCCAAAAGTGTTTTGCAAGCTCAGGCGAAGTTTCAACCGCTAAATCCCACACATCACCATTGGCTTCAGAAACAGCGATCTTTGCTGATTCATCCACGTGGCCTGTTACAAGATGACCATGTACACGATCACCGAATTTTAATGAGCGTTCTAAATTTAACGGAAATTTTTCCCAGAAAGGAAGACTTCTTGAAAGTAATGTCAGAGTTTCTAAACCTAAGCAGAACTGTATTTCGTTTTGATCGAAAGCTTCAACTGTTAAACAGACACCGTTTACGCAAATGCTATCGCCGATTTTGATATCGTCAAAAAACGTTGGACGCTTTACCCAAAGGCGCGAAGCCTGGTTCAATTTTTCAGTGCGGATAACGGTAGATGTGGTCTCGACAATTCCAGAAAACATATGCTGCTTTAATTATCACGTTAAAGCAGCATTAGTCTATCGATTACTCTTACAGGCTTATTTCTTTTTCTTAGATGATTTGCTGTTAGTTTGTACCGGTTGATCTTGAACTAGCTGACTGACGCGAGTTAAGGCACCAACCTCAATAGATTCGTCCTCGCGAGGGTTTAAAACGCGGGCTTTGGCCATTAAGTTACCAGCATCTTCGATTTCAATAATCCAAGGATCGTTTGTTACTGATACCGAACCTAGTAACACGCTGCCTTCACCGCAGGGTTCACCCATCCAGTCATGCACTTCGTTTTCAACTTTTAAGCGGTCGCCTTTTTTAAGACCAAGTTCTGCACCACCCACGATAACCACATAATTATCACGGCTGATTAAGACACGCGTATGCCATTCTTGGCGTTGTAATGATTTTAATTTTTCAGAGATATCTTTGATCGATTGTTTTAATCCTTTTAAAACAGTTTCAGCCATACCGGTTACACGGTAAAATTCCGGACCGATATGAATAACACCTAAATCAATACCAAATCCTGCCGAGTAATCTTTCTTGATCACTTCAGAATTTACCGCAGCCATTTGTTGCGAACTCCATGGGTCAAACGCGTGAAAGCTTAGATCCATGCGCATTTTATCCATTTTAAATTTAGCTGATAACGGAATTTGTACAGTTGATGAATTAAAACCAAACTGTAAAGCCATTCCTGAATAAGCTTCTAAAGAATTAATTTTACCGTAAAGTAAATGTTGCGGACGAGAAACCAAACAACTTGAATCACGCGATAATTGCACATCACTTGATTTCATTGTCGGAAACCACGTTTTAAGTTGTGTCATTTGTTTTTGTTCAACAGAAGCTTTTTGTAAGCCGGCAGAAGATTGTGGATCGGCTTGATTTACTTTTGGATAAACATTGCGTTCAAACATTGATTCTTCTTCAAAGATCACACCTGATAATTGGTTTTGCGCCACTTCAGAGAAGTTGAAGCCTGAGTTATCTAAGAATGATGAAGCTTCCATCTTTAGAATCTGCACATTCTTTTTAAGCTGTCTGGCTTTAACGACAGGTTGCTCTTCGCATTTTTGGTTGGCCATTGTTAATAAAGCCAACGTTGTTAAACTCGCCACGGACAATAACTTTCTATTGATGGTAGACATCAACCCCTCCAATTTTTTGTCCAGTACGGCGATTACATGAGTTCTCCAGACGAACAACTAGTTCGGCAATTATTACCTAGACCTTTAGCGGGTTTGGAACACAAAACATAATCTTAAAAATGTGAAAAGATTTTGGACGAAAAAAAAGGGATTGCGATGTGCGCAATCCCTTTAAGAAAAATTATGTAACAGTTTGTCTGCGGGCTATTTTCCGAAAGACGTATTTCCAGAAATATTGATGAAGTAGTTTACATCTTCATTTTTTAAAATTTCGCCATCAGAG
>CAMLRE010000298.1 GCA_946482355.1 uncultured Bdellovibrio sp. | reverse complement strand
TCAGCCGATGGTGAAGCTAAACTTCTTAAAACTTTTCCGAATGTAAAAGAAGAAGGTAAACTTCAGGCTTTACGCTATTACTATTTGGCCTGGGCCGGCTGGAATAAGGGTGATCGCACCCAAGCGTTAAATAACTTAGAATTTGCAAAAGCGCTTTCTAATAATGACCCGCGTTTTTCTGAGGCGTATGATAAAGTTAAAGATCAAATGAATGTACCTAAAGCCGAAGGTGTATTTTATTTATCGTTTTCGTTGATTTAATAAATTTGAAGGAAAAATTATGACCCAAAATTTAGCGCACCTTTCAACCGAGATTAAAAACCAAAATCAGCTTTGGATTACTTTAAATAATCCAGAAAAAATGAATGCGATCAGCTATGAAATGATCGACTCGTTAACGGCGACACTTTTTAAAGCTGAAATGAATCCGGATGTTAAAGTGATCGTGATTCGCGGGGCAGGTAAAGCTTTCTCAGCTGGTGGTGATGTGCAGGCCATGAAAGATAAATCAGGCATGTTTCACGGCGATTCAAACGAATTACGTATGCGCTATATGCAAGGAATTCAAAAAATTCCTAAATGCATGGAAGACTTATCAAAACCAATTATCGCCATGGTCAATGGCGCAGCCATCGGGGCGGGTTGTGATTTATCAATGATGTGTGATTTACGTATTGGTTGTGAAGAATCACGTTTTGGTGAAACGTTTGCCAAATTAGGTTTAGTTCCGGGTGATGGGGGAACATTTTTCTTAACTCGTATCGTGGGTTTTTCAAAAGCCATGCAAATGACGATGACCGCAGAAATTATCAGCGGCAAAAAAGCCTATGAATTTGGTTTAATGAATTACTATGTTGAAACAGCTGATCTGGAAAAAGAAACTTCGGCGCTTGCCACTAAAATTGCAAGTCTTCCGGCGGTAGCTCTTCAAATGGCCAAAAAATCTTTAAAAGCAGCGTATCGTCATGATCTGCAAGTGAATTTAGATTTACTGGCAGCCTTTCAAGGAATCGCGCAAAGAACGCCTGATCATGAAGCGGCAGTAAACGCGTTTTTTGAAAAGAAACCCTAGTTTACGAAAACAAGAGCAGATAAATAGATAGATCGAGAACAAACGGGTATTTTGGCTAAAACTTATAAGTCTTCGATTTTTCGATTTCTTTATTTAATTTTCCAAACAGAAAAAAGAAATACATTTTAAAATCAGAAATTAAACTCCACAGCGGATACTTAAAAGTAGCCGGGCGGTTGTGTTCGACTTTAAAGTGACCCACCCAGGCAAAAGCATATCCGGCAATAGGGCAGAGCCAGATTAACTTATAATTCTGAGTGACTAAGGCAGCGATTAAAAAGATAAAAACAAAAGTTGTTCCGATAAAGTGAAGCATTCTGTTTGTCGCGTTAGAATGCTCTTGCAGATAGAAAAACCAAAATTCTGAGTAAGTCGCTATTCTGTTAGACTTTGTCTGAATTTGGCTCATCTATTATCTCCTTCGTCGGTTAAATATATTTATTTAATAACCAAGTCGCTAAAACTAATAGGTACAAAAATACGGCGATTTGGTAAGCGCGTTTACGATCCACTTGAAAGTTTTCAGTTAAACCCACAACACACAGTAAACTTGTAAAACCAAACCCGATCAGCGTCACCGGTGGAAAGTATTCAGAGGCGATCTGAAAAATATAAAACGGAATCGAAGCTAAAGTTACAAACGCAAAAAGTCTGCGGTAGCTTTCAGTGCGGTTTTCAAAAAACTGAAAATAGTAATAGAAAAATGTTGTCAGTAACATGCTGGATACCGTTGAAACGATCGGCATTAAGAAAATACCAGAAAGAGCGCGTAATAAATTTAATTTAATCGCTCCGGCTAAAACGCCAGACACAACGGCAAAAGTAATTTGCACGATGATTAAAGACATCCAATCCCAAGAAGGAATTTCTGTAATTTTTAAAACAGGATTTTTTACGAATTCTTTAAGATAATTCAGAATTTCTTTAACATTGGTTTTTTGTGGATTATTCATCTGCGGGTTAACTTCTCTCATATAGATGCAATTATCGCATCTATTCAGAGAGGAAATCAAGTTCTGCCAGCTTCACGCAGTGATCTATAAAGGCATACCAAGTGATTTTATCCGCATTAACGAACAAATTTTCTGGTTCAGTCACGCTAAAGCCTAAAAAATTAAGCCAACGGCGGTGCAAACTATAAGCTAACGACGAAGTTTTATAGTTCGGTTTGAAAGTTTCACCAATAATATTAATGGTTGAATTATTCACTTTTTTTAAAGCTTCAGAAAACTCCTGATAGGTTTTTTCATCGATAATGATGTGCGTGTTATCAAGTTCTGACAGACGGTTTGTGAAAGCTTTTTGGCGCAGCTCTTTATTGTTAAAAGGCAACTGCATCACGGATACGCGGTAGCCGTGTTCATAAAGAACTTCAGGCAAATCCCCCCAGGGTTTTTGGTAAAAGAAGATGCTCTTTGGACCTGAGACCAGTTTCAGAGGGCGTTTAGTCAATAAACAGTTTGGTTTAAGTTCTAACTTCATCGTTCTCGCTTATGTCTTGCCTGAATATCGCTTGGCTTTGGGCCAATCCTTAAAAAGGGGGCACTGTCAGAATAGAAAATAAACAGGTTCTTTGGCAAACTGGAAATATATGATTCAAGTGCAAAACCGTAAATCCTGCTACTGTGCTTTTTGTAAGAATACTCGCAAAGTTTATTCAAGTAAGCATATGAGTCTGTCAGGAATCGTGGGCATGGTGCTTTTAAGTTATGTAATGACCTACGCTATCTGGCATCAGCCTGATATTCGCGGTTTAATTATTTTAGGAACATTGTTGGTGGTGGGTGAAAGTGCTACGCAACTTCGCTGGCGCCAATCAATGGTGTGCCAGCACTGCGGTTTTGATCCGGTGATTTATGTAAGAAGCCCAGAACTTGCCGGAGCGAAAATCAAAGATTTTATGAAAACACGTTCAGAGCGCCCGGAATATTTATTAAAACCAGCTTTGAATTTAGCTACACGCCGCGCCCCAGCTGAAAACACTCAACCACGTGGTGAAAATTTATCCTTGCGCGGTTAATCCATTGATTTAATAATTACTGGTGATGCGTCTAGCTTCACTAGTTTTTTTATTCGTATTTATTTCTTTTCAGTGCGTCTTTGCGCAAAACAAAGCCCATGTTTTAAATCCCGATACCGATGTTTACGGTAGCGCCGATTTTGATTCGGCGACAATCGGTACTGTTGACCCTGACGAAACATTTCTGGTGTCTAAAAAAACTTACGGCGAATTTTATAAAGTTAAATTTAAAGACGGTACTATCGGCTACATTCCAGACACTGAAGTCTACGTTGAAGGCGTTGGAACCGTTAAAGAGACGCCATTTCGCGGCGATGATTTAGATAAAAAAGCTAAACGTATTAAACGTGAAGAAGAGGAAGAATCACCTGAAGATGATACTGAAAATCCAAACATCAATTACAAAGGTGTTACATTTTCGTTAATTAATTTTCATGAAGAAACTATGGGTGGAAACCAAGTGGCAGATCTTCAAGCTTTTGGGTTTCGTTTTCAACCGATGCAGGGAAATTACCAATCCGGCTTAGCTTATGATTTGATGATCGCTCCGAAAGCACCAGATTATTACGAAGAAAAAACCGGAGCTAAAACTTCTGGCGCCGTTTTTTGGGGCAGTGCAGGAATTTCGAGTGTTTCTGCCTTAAATTCAAACACTTCATTTCGCTATGGGGCGGGTCCTTTTTTGCGTTATTCGTATTTTACGATTAAAGATGCCCCATTGCGCCCACAAAGCACGTATAACCTTCAAGATTTAACAGCTGGTTTAGATTTCCAA
>CAMLRE010000297.1 GCA_946482355.1 uncultured Bdellovibrio sp. | reverse complement strand
TATAACCTTCGGCAAAAGCAAAAGTTTCATCGACATCTTTAAACGGTAATTTTTGAACCGAAGTCACTTCGATGACACAGACCGGATTACCTTTAGAATCTTTCACATAAGAACGATCACCAGCTTTAGGCATCACCTTATCTTCAGACCACAAAGAACAATTCGCTAGATTTCTACCTTGTGCAGTTTCTTGCGCCAGTTCATCAGCCATTTGCGCGTTGTCGCCAAATGACCAACCTTCGAGTTTTGCAATCTCAGATTTCCAGTCGATCATTACTGAAGTTTGAAACCTAACGGATCTAAACTTTGATGGCGGCGTTCAGGAGTTTTGCCGTTCATAGTTCCCGAAGGCATTCCTAAGAATAACTCTGAACCCTCGTTTTTTAATTCAAAAATACTGTAGAGAACTTCGTTTGCCTTGGGTGTTTGAAAATCGTCACAAACTCTACCGGTTACAATTTTTTTCTCGAAAGCTTTCCAGTTATTAAAACCGCAGTAGTTAATCTGATTTAACACTTCACCCACCAGTTCAGATAGCGCCGTATAAGAAACTTCAGTGGCCATCATATCGATGTTATTCGCTGATTGCTGCGTTTGATATTTAACTTCGTAATGCAAGTATGGTGTTTCACAAGAACGGTCTTCAAAAGCCGTGTAAGTGATTGTCCATTCTGAATTGTTTATATTAACCAGAGTGTGTAAGTAGTCTGAATTGTCGTCGTAACAAGAGCGAAGATATTCGCTAGCAGAAGCGGGAAGAGTGGATAAAACTAAAACGGCTAATACTAAAAACTTTTTCATACGTAAAAGTTTAGGCCAGCCCAAATAAAAAAGGCAACCCGAAGGTTGCCTTTTTTGCTTTTAAAGAAAGATATCTCTAAAATTACTTAGCAGAAGCTAAGTGTTTGTCGATGATTTCTTTGAACGCTGGGAATGGGTAAGCACCACGTAAAGAAACACCGTTGATGATGAAACCTGGAGTACCGCTCATGTTAAATTTACGAGCTTCTTCCATATCAGCATCGATACGTTTTTGGATTTTTTCGTCTTTTAAAGCCGCTTGAACTTTTTTAAGATCAGCGCCAACTTTTTTAGTCACTTCAGCAAAGTAACCTTCGCCTTTATCTTTTAACATGCCTTGGTTTTCGAAAACCATGTCATGGAATTTTTCAGCTTTTTCTGGGCTTTGTTGAGCAATAGCTTCGAAGTAACGAGCCGCTGGCATTGCTAATGGGTGGAAATCAAGCGGTAAGTGTTTGAAAACGATTCTTACTTTATCGCCGTATTCTTTTTCGATTTGTTTAACAGTTTGGTAACCACGAGAGCAGTACGGGCATTGGAAATCAGAGTACTCAACGATAGTTACAGGAGCATTTTTATTTCCAAAGATAACGCGGCCTTCTTCAACTTCTGGTTTAAGAGGGTTAGCGTACTCTTCGTCACGTTGTTTTTTCTCTTCTTCTTGAGCTCTTTCGCCAGCCACTTTTTGGGCTTCTTGTTGAGCTTTCATCACAACTTCGATGAATTTATCTGGATGTTTTTCAATCGCTGTAAATACGATTGATGGATCTTTTTCTACAGCTTCTTTTAATTGTTTAGCTGAAGGTGCACAAGCAGTGATAGCTAATACTACCGAAGCTGCTAAAGCTAGTTTGATTGACTTAATAGTTTTCAAGAGGTTCTCCTTGTTTGTTAGCCAAATTAGTGTGACATAGGTCTCTTAAAATGCAACCTAAGACTAAGGTCTGGCTATTGACAGCACGAGCTGTACTTTTCTAGTTTTATTTTCGGTATAATGAGTCAAAGGGAACTTTATTTATGCATAAAAATATCATCATCGCAGGCCTTTTAGCTTTCGTTCTTTCTGCTTGTTCAAGCTCGCCATCAAGTTCGACGAATTCGTCTTTTAATATGGTTGAAACAATTCAGATTGATCAAACTTACAAATCCTTAAAATTATTAGATCTGGATCAGATGACTGATCTTCTCTATGACAAAGCCAACGATTATAAAAGAAATAACCGCGTACAGGCCCTGCGTGAAGGGGTATTAATTGCTTTTTCGCGCCCGAATGAAGAAGTGATCTTAGATAAAATCATTTCAATTGTGCGTAGCCCCTTAGAAGATTTAGGTGAATGGGAAAACACCGTTGAACAAATGGTCGGGCAGTCAGTTCAGACTCTGAAATCAGATTCATCATCTGGAACAGATCAAGTGACAGCTTCTGTAATTTTAGAAAATGTACTTTCAGAATTTAAACCGATGTTTACAAAGCAGTACCAAAGTGGAGGTTTTGAAACCTCAATCATCGAACGCATCGCGGCTTCAGATGTTCACTTTTCAAAACAAGCCATTCAGGAAAAAAAGCTAAACCAAATGAAGTCAGGTTTAACCCCGTCGCAGCTGGCCCAAAAGCTGATTGAGATTAAAAATAAAAAACTAGAAGAGCAGCGCGAAGCTGAAAAGAAGAAAAAAGGCTAAGTTAAAATACAGGCTGGTTAATAGGGCGCTATCAAGCGCCTTTTTTATTTTCTACGACAATCACTCGTCCTCGATGATGGACCAGATTGTTTCAAATTGTCTCATAACGACTCAAGTTCTCTTAACAACCCTCCGATAGGTTTATTGTACATCGGAGGTACATCATGTTTATTCAAGGCGATTTACAAGCAGTATTCGACGCACTTTATTCAATTGGCGCGATTGACCCTGTATTGCAAGCGGACTGGGAAAAGATTAACGGCGAAATGAACGCTAATCCAAGACAAGTCCACAATATTTGCCATTCGATTAACTCATGTTCTGGTGATCGTAAAAAAATTATTGAAGCGTTATTAGGAATGGATCAGCAATCTGTTTCATTCGTAGCACTGGAGGTGGCTCGTGAATTCAGCGAATTTCAAGACCGCAAAGAACTACACTAAAACATTTACGTTTATGAAGGCTTTTTTATTTTCGTTATTCTTTTTCGTGCAAGTCAAAGTGCATGCTGACTGGAATATCGATTTAACTCGCCGTCAAACTGATTTCAACCGTATTGAAAATCAAAGAATGCCGGCTTCAACAAATTTTGAACCTGCAAAGGCCACTGATGCAGATATTTTAGAGGCGTTGAAAAAAGTTGTAAACCCGGTTGAACCGTCTCAGGAAATCGTGGTGTTGCAAACTGAAAAAGGCTTCGTGCCGGAAATGATCCATCTAAAAAAGAACGACGTTTATAAAATTCACGTGGTGAATTTAAATCTTAAAGAGAAAAACGTAAGTTTCGTGATGGATGCCTTTTCGCAATCGCACAACACAGTTTACGGAAACATTAAAACATTTACGATCCAACCAAAAATCGAAGGTGTTTATTCTTTCCAAAGCCCTGAAACAGGTTTCTCAGGTAAAGTGGTGATCACACCAGATACGGTAAGAAAAATTGCTTCGGAAAAAACTCCTGCGCAAAAAACTCAGGAAAAAGTTGAAAATCAAGTTAAAGCGTCGTCCCTCCCTACAGACAACAGCGTTTTTAATGGTGATGAATCGTTAAAGTAAGATCGTGCTGAAAGCACGCAAGGTGATAGAAAATGGCTTCTGACGATAACTCAAATTTTAAAGAAGTAATTCAACGGGCTTTAGGACCCGTTGAAGAGTATTTAGCTGATCCAGGCGTGTCAGAAGTTCTTATCAATGGACCCAATCAAATTTTTGTCGAAAGAAAAGGTAAATTAGAATTAACTCCGGCTAAATTTCCGGATGAAGATAATTTACAAGCCGCAATCAATTCGATCGCGCAATCTGTTGGCCGTCGTATCAATAAAGAAGAGCCGCGTTTAGATGCGCGTCTTCCGATTATCGAAGGTTCACCTGCGAGCGGATCGCGTATCGCCGCGGTTCTGC
>CAMLRE010000296.1 GCA_946482355.1 uncultured Bdellovibrio sp. | reverse complement strand
GTGCAGGCAGCCAAAGATATGGCTTTAAGTGCACTGGAAATTGGTAGATAATAAACTATATAACCCCGGCAAAAAGTGCCCGGGATCCTAAAATTGGGAGTAACCATGGACGGTTTAAACATCTCAAATGCGAACAGATTTATCGAGGCCGGCGGCACGCGCGTTGGTTCAACAGCCGATTTAAATCAAACAGCACAAACAAATGAAGCCGGAAAAACTTTTGCAGATACATTAACTGAAGCCATCGGCCAAGTGAATGAATTGCAAAAAGAATCTGATGTGAAAGCGCAAGAACTTGCGACTGGAAAAACAGATGATATCGCCGGCGTGATGTTAGCAGCAGAAAAAGCTGACATCGCATTACGTACAATGGTGCAAGTCAGAAATAAGATCATTGATGCTTACCAAGAAATTATGAGAATGCAGGTGTAATGTGGGGAAGTTGTTTGGTGGTTTAATTGCACAATTAAATGAGTTCTATAAATCGCTTGGCCCGACTAAGCGTATGGCGTTTGTTGCTTCGGCGTTAGCTGTAGTGATGGCGACTGGCTTAGTGTTCTTTATGGCTTCAGGTAAAGACTATGAAGTTTTATTCAGAAACGTAGCGGCTGACCAGGTTCCTGTGATTATCGGTAAGTTAAATGCAAAACAAGTTCCTTACCGTGTCTTAGAAGATGGTTCTACAATCACAGTACCTAAAGAATTCTTACATGCGACATTAATGCAATTATCTACTGAAGTTGGTTCGACTAACATGGGTAGCATTGGCTTAGAAATTTTTGAAAAAGAAAGTTTCGGGGTTAATTCATATTCGCAAAAAATTAATTACCAACGCGCCCTTCAAGGTGAATTAATGCGCGCGATTAATACTTTAACTGCGGTAAAGCAGTCTAAAGTTATCTTAGCGTTACCACAAAAGAAAACGATCATGGAAGAATCAACTCCTCCATCAGCGTCAGTGGTTGTTGCGTTAAATTCAGGAAAACAATTATCTCCTGACCAGGTTCGCGGTATCAGATACTTAGTGGCTAATGCTGTTGAAGGCATGGACCCCGAAAAAGTAACAGTCTTAGACGAACACGGCAGAATGTTATCTAAAAAAACTGACGGTGCTTTAGGAGCTTCAAATGAAATCATGGAGCTTAAATCACAAGTCGAAAAAGATTTAGAAGAAAGAATTGATTCTATTTTATCTAAAGTGGTGGGTGCTGGCCGTATCGTAACAAAAGTCGATGCGACGATTAACCACAAAGTGGTGTCTTCAGTTGAAGAAATTATTGATCCAGATAAAACAGCTACGAAAAGCATGACGACGAACGAAGAATCGTTAGATGGTGCCCGTACAAATCCAACAGGTGTTCCAGGTTCTCGTGCGAATGTGCCGGGTGCTGAAGATAACAATGGCCAAGTTGGTTTTAAACAAGATGTAAGAAAAGAATTAAAAACAGTTATGTACGAAGTGCCAAAAACCGTACGTAATGTGCGTGAAGCTGCCGGCGGCGTTGAAAAAATCAGCGTGGCTGTGTTAGTTGACGGCACAACTTCAACGGTGACTGGCCCAGATGGTAAAACAACAACGAAATGGGAACCACGCTCTGCTGAAGAAATGGCAAAATACGAAGCTTTAGTTAAATCAGCTGTAGGTTTCGTGGCTCAACGTGGAGATTCAGTTAAAATTGAATCGATCCAGTTCAAAGTTGAAGATTTCTCTGAAAGTGAAATGTTACTGACAAGCTTAGAAAAGAAAAAACTTATCCAGTCTTTATTTAAATGGGGCTTGTTAGGTTTTGCCTTAATGCTTTTCTTCTTCTTAGTGGTACGTCCGTTCATGCAATGGGTAACCGATTCTTTCACAGATTCTGTCGAAGATATGTTACCGCGTACGATTGAAGAGTTAGAAGAATTACAAGCGGTTGATAACACATTACCTGGCTTAGGAAATGTCTTACCGATGCTTCAGGATTCAATGGATCCGGATAAAGCTGAATCTGAGTTATTAAAAGACCGTATTATGAATTTAGTGAATAAAGATGAAGAAAAAGCTTCAAGCGCTATTAATATGTGGGTTGCAAGAAAGGAATAATCTATGAAAGTGGCAAAGTATGAAAATTTAGATTATGACTCTCTTCGTGGTATTGATAAGGCCGCGATTTTAGTGAATTACTTAGGACAAGATGCTATCCGTGTATTATTCAAAAAAATGGATGACGCTGATATCAGAAGATTAATTCACTTAATGACGAAATTTAAAATCGTTCCTGTAAGCGTTACTAAACGAGTCTTAGAAGAGTTCTATGAAACATTAAGTGAATCTGATGAATTTATTTTCTCTGACCGCACTTCAAGTAAAGAATCAATCGTTGAAGCTTTAGGTGAAGAACGTGCCCGCGGCATTTTAGGTGGTTTAAATATCAGTTCAGGCAGTGCCAGAACTTTAGAATCATTAGAGATGGTTGATGCGAAATCTTTATCAACATTCTTAGTGAATGAACATCCGCAAACGGTTGCTGTTATCTTAGCCCACTTAGAGCCTGAGAAAAAAGGTGACGTGTTAAGACGTTTACCAGAAGGTCTACAAGCTGAAGTTGTGCTTCGTATGGCCCATTTAGATAACGTTGATCCAGAGTTAATCTCTGAGATCGACCGCGTATTAAAAAATCAATTAGCTTCAACATCAACAGTAGAACAATCATCTTTAGGTGGTGTTCAACCAGTTGCTGAAATGCTTAACGTTATGGATAAATCTTCTGAACAAACAATCATGTCACGTTTAGAAGAAAAAGATCCATTACTTGCCGAAGAGATTCGTAAGTTAATGTTCGTATTCGAAGATATTGCGAAAATCGACGACCGTGGTATTCAAATGCTTCTTAAAGAAGTTCCGAATGATCGTCTATTACTTGCTCTTAAAACGGCGAATGAAGATATCAAAGCTAAAGTATTTAAAAATATTTCAGCTCGTGCGGCAGAAATGTTACGTGAAGATCTTGCGAATATGGGACCTGCGCGTCTATCAGACGTAGAGGGTGCTCAGCAAGATATCGTGAATGTGGCCCGCAGATTAGAAGCTGAAGGTAAATTAATTATTGCAAGAGGAAGCTCGGAAGATGCGATGGTCTAATCTGATCAAATCTAAAGACGATAAGCCAGAGTCACAACACCAAACGGTGCTGGAGTATCAACCGCGTGAATTTGTTCTGGGTACTCCAGAAGCGGCCTTAGATTATCTTGAGCGTAAGAAAAAAGGTGCGGATTTCGTATTAAGTGATGTTCTTCGTCAAACAACAGGCGTTGAAGAGATCGAAAAACAATCCGAAGAAAGCCGTATCGAGCAAAAAGTATTAGAACGCATTGCCCTTGTTCAAAAGCAGGCCTATGAAGAAGGTCACCGCTTAGGCAGAGACGAAGGTTACGCTGCTGCTTTAGAAAAAAGAAACAGCGAAATTAATCACGGTCTTGAAGATTTGCATGCGACTTTACAGTCTATTCAGAATTTAAAACCTGAATTAATTTCTAATAATGAAGCTCACATTATGAATCTGATCTATCAGATCGCTGAAAAATTAGCATACGATCATATCGAACAAAAACCAGAAGTGGTGATTGAAGTGATTCGTCGTGCAATTCACACAGCGCAAGCTGAAGAAGAAGTGACCGTGTTAGTAGCACCTGAACAAGTTGAATTTTTAGAAGCTTACAAAAATTCTGAGAATGAAAAATACGAATTTTTAGAAAATGTTCGTATTCAAGCCTCTGACCAAATTCAACCGGGTGGCTGTATTGTTGAAACGAATTACGGCGCTATCGATGCCCGTATTGAAGAGCGTTTTAAAAAAGTATGGACTGAATTATCAGCAGCCATTCCAAAAGTTAAAGACACAGTAGAATCATCAGA
>CAMLRE010000295.1 GCA_946482355.1 uncultured Bdellovibrio sp. | reverse complement strand
CTAAAACAGTTTTCACTAAGTTGATTGTAATTTCAAAAGGAGTACTTCCCATATCCATCATAAATTAGTTTCCTTTTCCTAGTCCCACTCAAGAGCTTTAGATTTGATTTCCCACCATAAACCGAAAATGAAAATCGCCAAGAAGATAATCATTGATCCGAATACGAATGGACCTGCGCCAGAGTGAATGAATTCTCTGAAGCCAACTGCCCATGGGTACATGAAAATAATTTCGATATCGAAAAGAATGAACAAGATCGCTGTTAAATAGAATTTAACAGAAATTTTAGTGTCCTTTTTTTCTTGTTCTGGAATACCACACTCGTAGATTTCCATTTTCGCAGCACTCGTACGTTTCGCACGGCCACCTGTCCAGCGCGCTAGGTAAATTAAAATTAACCCAAACACACCGATAAAAAGCGTGATAAAAATGATCCCACCTAAAGGCATCTTGCCTCCTTGTTCTTTTTGTTTTTTAAATTGCGTCGAAGGCGCATATTTAACAATAGTTTTAACTACTTAGTTATACAAAGCGTTCACTTAAAAACCAAATGAAAATTCACACCTGGCCGCTGCTGAAAATCCACCTAAAGATTGTTTGTCGACACAGTTTTCTTGAGTGACGAAAGAATAATTTTTTGGCAACATTCTATCTTTCGAAAAAAATTATGATTCATATTTAGGAATCCGTAGCCGTGAGTAGTCAGTATTCGTTGCGCTTAGAAGAAATTATTCTTCGCGCAGCCAACAGAAAAAAAGAATTGTTTAATGTGGTTGGTTCACAATCGACGGCCGCTATTTCTTTTTTGTTGTCACAACATTTTACTACTCATTTCAATGGCTTGCCGACACTAGTCGTAGTTTCAAGTTTAGATGATGCTGAGCTTTTTGCTAAACAAATAAGCTTTTTTTCAAACGAATTTCGCTGTCATATCTTAAAACATTTTGATGTTCAGCCTTATTCGGGGCTTTACCCTTCACCATCATCGTCATGGGATCGTTCGAAGTTTTTG
Organism: uncultured Bdellovibrio sp.; assembly: GCA_946482355.1. The sequence goes on along the minus strand of CAMLRE010000295.1, from coordinate 2,885 downwards.
TATTGGGCCAATCAACCAAACGCTGAAAAAAACAACATTTTTATCGCGCCGATTTCAGCACTTCAGCAAAAGTCAGCGCCATTTAATGAGTTTCAAAAAAGATGTCGTGCTATTAAATCCGGCGATGAGTTGCCAGCAAACTTAGCTGAGTATTTTCATGACCTAGGTTATCAGCCCGCTCCGGTGGTTGAAGACCGCGGTCAATATTCTATCCGCGGGGGTATCGTTGATATCTTTTCGGTGGCCGAAGAAAAGCCTGTTCGTTTAGAACTTTTCGGCGATCAAGTTGAAACATTAAGATATTTTTCAAATATTTCGCAATTAAGCGAAGATGAAACGCGCGTTTTAAATTTGGCTCCGGTTTATGAATACGAATTAACCGATGATAATTTAGAATCGGTCGTTAAAAAATTTCGTAAACAATTAAATGACCGCCCAGTACCACATGCCGAGCGCGATGAGTTACTTCGTGAATTAACACAAAAAACGTTATTTCCAGGTGCCGAGTATTTACTGCCGTACTCTTATGATAGTTTAACTTCGCCACTGGAACATTTTTCTTCAGGATTAAATGTGATCGTCGTCGATCCGGTTGAAGTTGCAAGACGAGCTGATGAATTCTATCAGGAAGTTGTTAGCGATTATCGTTCAGCTGAAACAACTTTATTTAAGCCCGAAATTGAAGAGCTTTATTTTTCTTTTGATAAAGTGGTTTATCCTGAAGGCTCACAAACTTTACAGTTTTCTAATTTAGCTTTTTTAACAGAAGAGTCAGAAAAAGAAGAGCGCATTGAATACAAATCAAGCCCTCTTACTGAGTTTACGCAGCTAGCGTATAACAAAACACCTGGGTCAACCGAGTGGATCTCTGTGGCTGCGCCAAAACTACAAACCTGGCGCAAAGACAAATATAAAATTTTTATCTCTTTTAAAAACCAAACTCAGCTTGATCGTTTAAAAAATCTTTTAGACCGATTAGAAGTTGGCTTTGAGGTGGCGCCCGCTTCTGGCAGCGCCAGTTATGATTGGGATAAATGGTTAAGTTATCTTGATCAACCTAATCAACCGGCGGTTTTAATCCCGCGCGATTTAGGCGAAACTGTTCTTCTTCATGAAGAGCAAATTATTTTCTTACGTGCTGATGATTTTTTTGGTCGTAAACAGCGCGCAGCTTCGCAAAGCTCGTACGAAGAATTTTCTAAAAACGCGAAACGTTTAAGTTTCGGTGATTTAAAGCCCAGTGATTTAGTTGTTCACGTTAAACACGGTATTGGTGTTTACGAAGGTTTAAAAATCATGAATGTGGCCGGTATTGAATCTGAATTTATTCAGGTGGCGTACAAAGATAAAGACAAACTTTATCTTCCGGTTTACCGCGTAGGTCAGCTGCAAAAATTTTCAGGTGCCGCGCAAACTACAATCTTAGACAAATTAGGTGGCGTTGGTTGGGAAAAAACCAAAACCAAAGTTAAAAAACACTTACGCGATATCGCCGCCGAGCTTTTACAGCTTTATGCTAAACGCGCCGAGATCACGCGCTTTCCGTTAGTCTTAGATGAAATCAAATACGGCCAGTTTGAAAGAGCGTTTCCGTATGATGAAACTAACGATCAGCTGCGCGCGATTCATGAAATTCAAAAAGATTTTCACTCTGATCACCCGATGGATCGTTTAGTTTGCGGTGACGTGGGCTTTGGTAAAACCGAAGTTTCAATGCGCGCCGCTTTTCAGGCTGTGGCTAGTAAAAAACAAGTGGCTGTTCTTGCGCCAACTACAGTTTTAACTTTTCAACATTTGGAAACATTTAAAAAGCGTTTTGCTGGTTTTAATTATGAAATCAGATCTTTAAATCGTTTTGTTTCAACCGCTGACCAAAAGAAAACTTTAAATGACCTTAAAGAAGGTAAAGTTGATATCTTAATCGGAACACACCGGTTATTAAGTAAAGATGTCGTCTTTAAAGATTTAGGTTTACTTATCATTGATGAGGAACAAAAATTTGGCGTTCTTCACAAAGAAAAAGTTAAAAAACTTAAAACCAATGTTGATACGTTAACGCTTTCAGCAACACCAATTCCAAGAACTTTAAATATGAGTTTTACGGGTGTGCGCGATTTATCAATTATCAACACACCTCCGGTTGACCGTTTGCCGACAAGAACATTCGTTTCTAAGTTTGACACTGAGTTAATTCGTAAAGGTATCACGGCAGAAATTGCGCGCGGCGGGCAAGTTTATTTTATTCATAACCGCGTACAATCTATTTACGGTATCGCTGATGAATTAAGACAAATCGTTCCTGACGCCCGAATGAAAGTGGCCCACGGCCAAATGGATGAAGAAGAATTAGAAGCGGCCATGCTGGCCTTCTTTAACCATGAAATTGATGTGTTAATCTGTACGGCGATTGTTGAATCCGGTATGGATGTTCCACGTGCGAATACGATGTTTATCGATCAAGCGCATATGTTTGGTTTATCGCAATTATACCAATTGCGCGGGCGTGTAGGCCGCAGTAAAGCACGTGCTTATTGTTATTTACTCATGCCTAAAGACAAACGTTTAGAAAAAGACGCGCAGGAACGTTTAAAAATTATCCAGGATAATTCAGCTTTAGGTTCTGGAATTAAAATTGCGCAATACGATCTAGAGCTTCGTGGTGCCGGAAATATTTTAGGTGATGATCAATCAGGTCACGTCAATAGCGTCGGCTATGAGATGTACATGGATCTATTAAACGAAGCTTTAGCTGAAGCTAAGGGCGAACAAACGCCTGATCAAGAGCTTGATCCAGAAATTAATTTACGAATTCCAGCGCTTATTCCGGATGTTTACATTAAAGATATTCGTATTCGTTTAAGTTATTACAAGGCTTTAGCCGACAT
>CAMLRE010000294.1 GCA_946482355.1 uncultured Bdellovibrio sp. | reverse complement strand
CCGTAATCGCAAGTTCAGTTACGGTGATGGCCGCCACATATACATCGCATGCTTATGAAAGTGTACTTAACGGTATTGAACTGGGTAACGCTTGTTTAACAGCTGAGCGGGTACAAACAATCAAAGCCCTTACGGTGTGTGAAGAAAAAAAAGAAATCACTCTTAACGATGGCATCAACACTTCAACTGACTTTGTTTGCGTAAAGTGGTCGTCACAAAATCTTTCGTACTCGCGTAAATACACAACTAAAGAATGCACGCAGATGATTATTAATGAAGGTGATGTTTCTTGTAAGAAGTACGAAAATAAAACACATCTTCTTCCTCAAACAATTAAAGTGCGCACGTGGACAGAAAATAAAGACTATAACAATTATCCCGGATCAGTTTCTGATTTTACATTTCCGAATTGCAAATAATGACTACGACTTCGCAAAACACCTCAATTAAAGACTTTGTTAGTTTTGAGCTTCGCAAAATGCTCGAAACTGACGAGACTTTAAAAACTTTGAGTGAACGTTTAGATTTAAAATCTCCAAGCTTGCTATCAATGGTTGCTAACGGAAAACGTTTACCTTCTGAGGCGTTGCTTGAAAAACTATTTGTTGTCTGGAAAACCGGAGCTAAAGAAAGAAAATTTCTTCGTCTGCAATTAAAGGTAGAAAAAAAGCATCAAAAAGGAAAAGAAGCCTTAAGCTTGATGCAAGAAATTAAAAAGCTAAATCCTCCGAGCACGTTTTACAAATTAAAATTAAAACAGATCGAATCCGTACGTGACTGGCATGTGCTGGTGGTGCGCGCTTTAGCGAATAGCCCTGAATTTAGCGCTGATCCGCAGTGGATCAGTGAACGTTTACGTAATAAAATTAGCCCCAAACAGGCCCGCACGGCTTTAAATCTTTTAATTGAGCGTGGGTTATTATCTCAAGATGAAAAGACGGGTAAAGTTACTGTTTGCCAGGATTACGTAGAAACAACCCATGAAATTCCATCTGAAGCCATTCGCCAGCATCACCGTGGAATGTTAGAGCGCGCTCTTGAAGCTTTAAATGAACAATCGGTTTCAGAGCGTTTATTTAATTCGATCACTTTAAATTTTAAACCAGAAGATCTTGAACTTGCTAAAAAACGCATCGTTGATTTTAACCGCGCTTTTCACGAAGAGTTCGGTCACAACACTTCAGACACAGTTTATCAACTTAATGTTCAGTTATTCAGTCACACTTCTTCGCCGAAAGGAAAAGAAAAATGAAAAAACTTATCGTCGTCATCACGTTATTCGTAGCCACTTTAGTGCAAGCCGGAGGAAGTTTTGTCGGTAATGGCGCAGGCCTTATGGAAAACCGTTTTCAGTACGGATATATGTCATTAAGTAAACTTCTCATGAACTGCCTGATTAACAATGACTGCGGTTTAACGGCTCAAGAAAGAAAGATCGCCGAAGAAGTTTCTGAGATTATTCTAAAAAATGTAAGCCGCGCGGATAAATTTGTATTTGTGACCGATAAGCAGATGTCTGATTTAGCCGATCTACCAATGAACGAACCACACCGTATTGCGATGACAGGGCTTACCCCAGATGATCCGATTTATGTTAATGTTGATATGCTTTATGATTTAAGTGGCAGACCGCAATTAGAGTACGGCGCTATCGTAGCTCTTATTTTTCATGAAGTGGGTCATCAAGCCGGTGAAACTTCTCATCAATTGTTAGATGTAATTGGCTCAAAACTACGTGTAAAGCTTGAATCAGAAACTTTAGTTTATAAATTTGAATTATATAACTTAGATAAAATCGAAGTGATGATGAATAATTTTTCTTCGCCGAATAAGTTTGCTGAAATTCGTATTAGCCGAAATAACAACGCCATGGCGAGTGTCGGTTCAAATATTTCAAAAAGCTTTCGCTGTAATGATAAAAAAGCTAAAGTCACCGGTTATGAATTCTTTAATGGCTACTTCACTCCGATTTTTAAAGGTTCAAAAGCGACATTTAATTTTATTGCCAATATTCACTGTGTAAAAACAAATGGCCAGTTAAATATTGAGCGTAAGAATGTGAAATTCGATATCAACGAAGACAATTCGATTGATCACATACAAATGACAAATATCTTTTAAAGGTGGCATATGAAGACATTGGTAACATTTATTTTTGCAACATTACTTTCTTTTGCAACCTGGGCCACACCTGAACAATGGGCGGGGCTTTTAAATAAAATCGAACAGCAAGGAACGTATTATCCAACGCCTTTTGAAGATTATCTGTCTTTATCAGATGTTCAGCCGAATGATCGCGAAAAAGACCGCATCGCAAGCTATATCAGTGCTGTCGGCTACTACGATGCTGATATGAAATTTCAGATGAATCGTATCGAAGCCGTTTGGGAAGACTGGAAACATGATGCCCAGGGTAACTTTCGCGTGGATCAATGGCTTTTTAAATTAAGCACTGATCAACAAATGATTTCTTATAGCCGCTCGGTTTTGATTTTAACGCCGACAGGTTCGCACTTGGATTCAGAATATCCAAAAACGACTGATGAAGAGTTTAATCAAAAATGGAACAAGATTTTACCAGCGTGGTATTAAATATATTTTTTTAATTTTCGCTGAAGACTTTGGCGATGTAACCCTAAGTCTTTAGCCGTCTGGCTGATATTGCCATCATTCTTAGTTAAAACAAAGTCGATGTATTCGTGTTCAACTTCAGATAACGAACGTCTTTTAAAGTCTGAAGTAGCATTCACGCGCACACCTAAAAAAGCTTTTTCAATTTCGGCAAAGCTTGTGGGTTTTGTTAAATAATCCATAGCTCCACGTTTTACCGCTTCGACAGCGGTCGTGATGCTTCCGTAACCTGATAAAACAATAATTTTAGCTTGTGGTGACGAACTTTGAATTTTTGCAACGGCATCTAAGCCAAAATCTCCAGCTGCTAGGCGCAAATCAACTAAGGCGTGAGTAAACTCTAACGCCGGAATCGCATTAACTCGGTCAGCGATATAAACTTTGTATCCCGCATCGCTAAAATCTTTTTGTAAACTATTGGCTAAGCGTGTGTCGTCTTCAACGATCAGAATATGATTATTCATGATGAGCTCCCACAGGCCAGCTAAGAGTTACGCGAGCACCTTGGGCTTTGTTGCTTAAGTTTAAATGTCCACCCATGCTTTGTGCAAACAAACCACTTACGTAAAGGCCAAGGCCACTGCCAGTTTCTTTCGTGGTGATAAAAGGTTCACCTTGGCGCTCTAAGACGGTGGCCGCAAAACCAGGGCCTTCATCTTCAACGATGAGTTGGGCTTGGGTATTTTCAACATTAAATGAAAGTTCGATAGTTCCTTCTTTAGCGGCATCAAATGAATTATCTAAAAGATTTAACAGCACTTGCGCAAAATTAATCGGCGCCACTGGCACTAAACGATCAGCCTGAAGATTAATTTTTAATTTAGCTTCAGGGTGTTCTTCTTTCCACGAATCAGTCACATCGTAAATTAAAGAATTTAAAGAAATATTTTTAACTTTAAAATCACGCACATCAAGCTGCGAAGAATTCATTTGATGAATGACTGTTTCACAAGCGGCGATACCTTCTTGAGCTTCGCTGATGTTTTCTAAAACTTCAGACGATAAACTTTGTTTTTGCAGCTGGCGCTCTAGGCGATCTAAACGTAATTTTGCAGCGTTTAGGGGGCTTGCAAACTCATGTGAAAATCCAGCGGCCAATGCGCCTAAAGCCCGCAAGCGGTCTTGTTTTTCAGCACGAACACGAAGTTGGGTTAAATTGACGAAATGGTTTTCTAAATATTTACCTAACGAGCGCATCACGATCCAAGTTGATAAAACTAAAATATGCGAGACCGCCATTAAAGCCATATTTTCTAAACCAAGTTCAGC
>CAMLRE010000293.1 GCA_946482355.1 uncultured Bdellovibrio sp. | reverse complement strand
GCCAAGTTCTTCAAAGATCGCAGGACTTACTTTATAAGCCGCTCCGTGAGCTGTATCTAAAACAATGCGCATACCTTCAAGCGTGTATTCAAGAGGAAATGTGCTTTTAGCATGAACGATATAACGACCTTGGGCATCTTCAATACGACGAGTGCGGCCCACTTCATTTGACGGAGGCAAAAGAGATAATAAATTATCTTCAGCAACCAAACGCTCGATTTCTTTTTCTAATGAATCATCTAATTTAAAACCATCTGGTCCGAAAATTTTAATACCGTTATCTTGATAAGCGTTGTGAGACGCTGAAATCACAATCCCCGCAACTGCGCGCATAGTGCGTGTTAAATAACCGATTCCCGGAGTTGGAAGTGGACCTACCAGTTGAACGTAAATTCCCATCGAATTTAAACCGCTCGATAAGGCCTGTTCGATCATGTAACCAGAAAGACGCGTGTCTTTTCCGATAACGACTTTCATATTTTTTGAAGTTGAAGAAATTCTTCCGGTGCGGATTAAATAACCAATGGCTTGGCCAACTTTAACGACCACATCTGGCACCATAGGAAATTGATTAGCTGTTCCGCGGATACCGTCTGTTCCAAATAATTTGGTTACTTTTTTTTCTGTGATTTTATTCTCTGACATAACGTCAGATTCTAGTTTTTAATCTTGGCTATTTCAACACGAATTACATTGGGCTTAACGTTTAGAACCTTAACTCCCTCTGGAACATCAATGCGGTTATTAGGAACATCGATTTCAACTAAGCCTTCACCGCTATCAGATAGGTCAAAAACGACTTTTTTGAAACTATCTTTATACTTTTTAAGCACAGGCTGAGCACCAGAAATCTTAACACGAAGTTTATCGTGGCTTTGGCCTGCGACCATGTAGCCTGGAGACAACACTAGCTGCACATCCATCTCTTTAGTGGTTACAAAATCACGGCGGCCTAAGATTGAAATCCAAAGGATTAAAGCCACAAAAAGCGAAACAACCTTGTAGCTTAAATTATCTAAGAAAAATGACTTAAGAACTTGAGCTCTGTCGATTTGCGGCTTCATGTTGCACTCTCGTGGTGAAGAACTTTGTATTTTAAACCAAAAGCATCATAAAGAGCTTTACGAACATCAATAAGTTCAACATTTGGTCGCATATGACCACTTGTTACGATACTGATCGATTTTGTTTCTTCAGAAACAACTAAAACTAACGCATCAGTTTCTTCTGTTAAGCCGATCGCAGCTCTGTGGCGAGTTCCTAAGTTTTTATCTAAAGCCGGGTTTTTACTTAAAGGCAAAAAACATCCCGCATAGGCGATTTTACCAGAGCGAATTAACACGGCTCCGTCATGCATCGGCGCTTGCGGATGAAAAATCGACAGAATTAATTCAGCAGATACACGCGAATCCATTTCTGTTCCAACTTCGATATGATAATCAACCATGATATCTTTTTCGATCACTAATAACGCCCCGTAACCCTTTTCAGCTGCGGTAATCACGCCTTTAGCAATTTCTTCAACCATGTGAGTTTCCATCACCGCTGACACATCTGAAAATAACGGATGACTTCCGATCTGCGCTAAAGCTCTGCGAATCTCGGCCTGGAATAACACCACGATGATAACAAATAAATTCGAGAAGAACTTATCTAAAAGCCAATTCATCGTGAATAGCTCAAACCAAATTGTCATGATGTAAGTGATCGCTAAAATACCTAATCCAGAAAGAATCTGAACCGTGCCCGTACGACGAATAATCATTAGCACGCGGTAGATAACTAACCAGACAAGCAGGATGTCAAAGACGTCCTGCAGTCTTAGATGTGAACTAATAAAGACTAAGTTTTCCCAGAATGTTTGAAAATATGTCATTCAGTCTGGCTTTACGATACAGGTACTGGTTTTTTGCCAGTAGGAATCGGTGTTGTGTTATCTGGATCAATAATCATACCTTGATTACCGCCACCAGACGATGATGAGTTAGATTCCTTTTTATTAGCGCGCACTTTGTGAATTTCAGAAACTGCAGCCCCTTTAACAAGCATATCAACTTCAGTACCATCAATCGTTTCAAACTCTAATAAAGCTTGAGTGATTTTCTCTAAAGCCTCGCGGTGATCTTTTAAAATCTTAACCGCTGTAGCATAACCTGTATTAATGATTTTAGAAATCTCAGCATCGATCTCTTGCGCTTTCGCTTCAGAGTAATGTTTCTGATTATTTCCATGCCCCATTCCTAAAAACACCGGGCCATCATTTTTTTCAAAACCAATCGGACCTAATGGAGACATACCCCACTCAGTCACCATTTTACGAGCCATACCCGTTGCACGTTCGATATCGTTCGCAGCACCCGTTGTATAGTCAGTAAAAATTAATTCTTCAGCGGCACGACCACCGAACGCAAAAGCGATCCAGTTTTCAGCTTGGCGTTTCGAGAATGAAACCGCATCTTTTTCTGGTAACGTTTGCGTAAGTCCTAAGGCCATACCACGAGGGATAATCGTTACTTTATGAATAGGATCTAAACCTGGAAGCATAATACCCACAAGAGTATGGCCTGCTTCATGGTAGGCTGTATTCTTACGGTCTTCTTCAGAAATAACCATAGATTTACGTTCAGCACCCATGATGACTTTATCTTTCGCTTTTTCGAAATCTTCCATCTCAAGGTATTTTTTATCAGAACGAGCCGCCACTAAAGCCGCTTCATTCACTAAGTTTTCTAAATCAGCACCAGAAAATCCTGGAGTACCACGGGCAATTTTAGAAGCATCAACATCAGGGCCTAATGGCGTTTTTTTCATGTGAACAGATAAGATTTGTTCACGGCCTTTAAGATCTGGTTTACCCACTACTACGCGGCGATCGAAACGACCTGGGCGAAGTAATGCTGGATCTAAAACGTCTGGTCTATTTGTCGCAGCAATAAGGATGACTCCTTCAGTCGACTCAAAACCATCCATCTCAACTAATAATTGATTTAGAGTTTGCTCACGCTCATCGTGACCACCACCCATACCGGCGCCACGGTGGCGACCTACGGCATCGATCTCATCGATGAAGATTAAGCAAGGAGCGTTTTTCTTACCTTGTTCAAATAAATCACGAACGCGGCTTGCACCCACGCCCACAAACATTTCTACGAAGTCAGAACCAGAGATTGTAAAAAACGGTGCACCGGCTTCACCAGCGACAGCACGAGCTAATAAAGTTTTACCAGTTCCCGGAGGACCTACTAATAAAACCCCTTTTGGAATACGACCACCAAGCTTAGTGAATTTTTTCGGGTCTTTTAAGAAGTGAACGATTTCTTGTAAATCATCTTTAGCTTCATCAACACCGGCCACATCTTTAAATGTTACGCGGTTTTTGTTTTCAACTAAGCGCGCACGCGATTTACCAAACGACATGGCTTTACCGCCACCGGCTTGAATCTGGCGCATAATGAAAATGAACATACCTACGATAAGTAGTAACGGTAACCAGTTAATAAAAAACGAAGACAGAAAACTTTCTGATTGAGCGTTTTCGTATTTCGGAATGTAGCCGAATTTTTTAATTTCTTCGTAGGCTTTATCTGTATCACCAGAAAATTCAAATCTGTGACCAGAGTAACGTTTTTCAAATTCTGGCTTAATTTCACCGCGAATGACTTTTGCATCCGGCATGAAAATAATTGAGTCATCTTTAACTTCTTTTAATTCAACTGCTTTTAAAAATTTTGGATAATCAAAATCTACAATTGTTTTTTGACGTTTAATTTCCCAAGCCTGGAAAACAAAAATCGACATAATTAAAATAAAAAACCATAAGGCCAGTGTTTTTTGATTCGTCTTCATCTCTAAAATCCTTTTTGTGAAGTCTGCTTACTCTAATTGTAGCATAACTTGCTGCG
>CAMLRE010000292.1 GCA_946482355.1 uncultured Bdellovibrio sp. | reverse complement strand
TGAAGCAAGTATTACGTTACACACAGAAAGTAATACACAATCCTTGTCTTTTGCGCACCAATTTTGAGTTGTCTGAGCCTTCGCCTTTAGCGGTAACATTCCAAAGGCAAAAATGAGTAAGATACTTATTATGGTCAAAGCTATCGTTAAAGCATATTTATGAGGAAACATTTTTGAAAACTTAGTTCGCTTAAACAAGGCAAAAACAAAGATGGCAATAGCCATAGCCACGAAAACTATTGATAGAATCCAAGAATAAGATCCAAGTTTTTGCTTTAGCACAAAAAGAACGCTCATAATTAAACCAAAAAAAATGAGCAACGGAAATATTTCAACAGCAACCATAGTTAACTACTCTAAAGCTAACTATGAACAAAATAAAGATTTATTTACAATTAAACGCGACCTAAGGCATCTTCTAGATCACCAATTAGATCATTAATGCTTTCTAAACCCACACTTAAACGAATAAGCTTTGGATCAATACCGCAGTTATCCAGTTTATCTTTCGGGTACGCTGAATGAGTCATATATCCTGGCACTTCGATTAAAGTTTTATTTAAACCAAGACTCACAGCGAGTGTGATGCTGTAAGAATTTTTTGCGATATCATCGACAAACTTAGCTGTTTTTTTCATGTCACCTTTTAAAGTAAAGGCGATCATTAAACCTGGAGCAAATTTTCCTTCAGGTGTTTTTAAATATTTTTTAGCTAGTTTTTTCTCTGGAAAGCTTTCTAAGCCCGGATAGAAAATTTTTTCAACTTTTTTACTTTTTGCTAAGAATTTTGCAATGGCCATAGCGTTTTCTTGTTGTTTTTCAAAGCGCAATGACTGCGTTGATAAACCGTAAACCATAATATGCCATGCCGAAAAGGGATTAATAATTGCACCAAAATCTTTGCGGCCAAGTTTTAAGGTCGCTTCGTATTTTTTAGCTGTCATCACAGCTCCGCCCATATCAGTTCCAAAGCCTGACATATTTTTTGTTAAACTTTGAATCACGATATCAACTCCCCATTCGATGGGGCGTAAGCCCCAAGGAGTTGCAAAAGTATTATCAACGGCGAATAAAATTTTATTGTCGTCTTTACGAGTTTTGTTGGCTTTAGCGATCGCTTTAACTACACGCTCAAGATCAATGATTTCTAAATTTGGGTTACAAACTGATTCGCAGTAAACTAAACGAACTGATTTGTCTTTAAAGGCCTCGTCTAAATCTGCGTCATTTAAATTACATAACTCAGTCTCAACACCAAATTTTGGCATCCAGCTCGTCAATAAACTGTACGTACAGCCGTATAAAGTTTTATGCGAAATAACTTTTTGGCCTTGTTTTACAAACGATAGAATCGTTGTTGAAATGGCACCCATGCCGCTTCCGAAACTTACAGCGCATTCGGCTGATTCCATCGTTTTTAACTGCTCTTCAAGCATTAATGTCGTTGGTTCATCTAAGCGGTCATAAATTAAAATAGGCGTTTCATTTTTTGGATTACCGAATTGATTAAAACCTTCGGCTCCACGCTGTAAACTTTCAAGACGAAACGTCGTTGAAGCTGTTAGCGGAGGAATAATGTGATGTGAATAATCCCAAGCTGAGGTTGTGTGTTCACCGTGAATGGACTGAGTTCTTTTTGAAACTTTTTTAGATGCTAATAGAGACTTCTTGTTGGCCATAGTATTCCTCGCGTGTGTCAAAATACTAGAGTTTGAACACTAGAACGAGCAAGGCATGTCTCTGTGTATTAATGCATGGTTAAGGCAAAATACCCCAACCATGCTAATGAAACGAACTTATAAACCAAAGGCTTTAAGCGATTGCACAACAATTACGGCTAATAAGTAAGCAAATGCATTACTTCCCACTAACTGTAAACCTGTCCATAACCAGCTGCCGTTTTCTTTCTTTAAAACACCCACAGTTGTTAAACACTGCATAGCGATCATAAAGAAAATAAAAATGCCGACAACAGAGGCCACCGTAAAGATCGGTGTACCATCGGCGAACTTGGCTTCAGACATTTTTTCTAAAATCGGTGTTGTGTTTTCTTCGTCTTCAACTTGTGCATTTAGCGATAAAGCCAAGCTTGAAACGAAAACTTCACGTGCTGCAAATGAGGCCACGTAAGCAAAACCAACACGACCATCTAAACCAAGTGGTTTAAAGATAGGTTCAATCGCAGTTGAAACTTGCATCGCATATGAAGGAGGTGCCTGATCTTCCGGAGTACCTTCAGCCGCTTTCGGAAACGTTGTCGCAAACCAAAGAATAATTGTAAGACCTACGATCACAGGACCGGCTTTTTTTACGAATGAAACTGATTTATCCCATGATTGGCGAAGAATCGTTCTAAAACGTGGTCTACGATAGAATGGTAAATCCATCATTAAACGAGAAGACTGTTGGCTTTCAATCATTTTTGATAAAATCGCTGATGCTACCGCACCAATCACGATTGAACCAAAGTATAACGAGGCCATAATAAATCCGCCCATTAAAACGCTTGTTGCACCACTCGCGATTAAAAAACCGATTAATAAACCGTACACCGGTAAACGCGCCGAGCACGACATAAACGGAATCGTAAATTGCGCGATCATTCTTTCTTTACGAGACGTGATATTACGAGTGGCCATGATAGCCGGAATCGCACAGGCAAAACCAGATAACATCGGAACAAACGAACGACCACCAAGACCTACTTTTTTTAATGGCCCATCGATTAGCGCAGCCACACGAGATAAGTACCCTGTGTTTTCAAATAAACCGATACCGATAAATAGAATGAAAATTTGCGGAACGAAAATAATCACGCCGTTAATGGCCGCTAAGATACCGTCACCGATAAATTCGCCAAGTAGTCCCGGAATATGAGCTTTAGTGTAATCAATCGAGGCCGCCATGGCTCCGTCGATTAAATCCATAAGAGGTGCTGCCCACCAGTAAACTGACGCAAAGAAAATCGTCATCAAAGCAAAGAAAAACACATAACCAAAAACTGGATGCAATAACCATTTATCCATTTTTAATGTAAATTCTAATTGCGACTGATTTTTAATCGCGGCCTTTGCTGCTTCCACTTTTTCTTGCATGAAAGCTTTTTCTTTTAAAAATTGAGAGATCGTTTTTAACTCTTCAACTTTTTGCTCTTCTGTGTATTTAACTTCGTTATAACGAGAAATTTTTTGTGGCGTATTTTTTAATAACGCAACTACTTCAAATAAACCTTTACCTAAAACACCATCAAAAGCCACAACGTGTTCAACACCTAAGAATTTTTTAATTTCTGCGATATTAACCTGTTGTTTTTCTTTCGCCACTAGATCTGACATTGTTAAGACAACGATCACGTGAGCATTTGGCTGAATTAAATGTTTAGCTAATAGTAACTGGCGATTCATCTGAGTCGCATCAACAACTAAAATAACTGAGTTGTATCTTACGCGGTGAGAATCTTTTAAAATATTAACTGTTACTTTTTCATCGTCTGATTGCGGGTCTAAAGAATAAACGCCCGGAGTATCAACGATACCGATGGGTTTCATATCGGCTTTAGTCGCTAATTCAGATTGTAGCGCACCTAATGAATACTCAACAGTTGCACCTGGATAGTTCACCGTTTTAAATTTTGAGCCTGTTAACCAGTTATAAAGAGTTGTTTTACCAGAGTTTGGTGAGCCAACTAATAAAACATTTCTTTCATCTAACGGAGTTACTGTTTCTTCTACATGGCAAGACATTTGAACTCCTGTTCATTTAACGCCAACAACGTTTGGTGAAAACGAATCACGGTCACATTTGAGAAAGATAATTTTTTAACGATTTCAAATTCAACGCCCGGATATAATCCGAAGTCGATTAAACGTTCGATCAGAACTTGGTTCGCTTGTGGGTTTGCTT
>CAMLRE010000291.1 GCA_946482355.1 uncultured Bdellovibrio sp. | reverse complement strand
CGGTTTAACTGAAACTTCTCCGGTAGCGTGCGTAAATCCAATTGATGGCACAGACAAAGTAGGAACTATCGGTCTTCCGGTACCTAACACAGATATCCGCTTAGTTGATGATAACGAAAAAGATGTGACAGCCACTGGTGAGCCTGGCGAATTATGCGTTAAAGGACCACAAGTGATGCAAGGTTATTACAACCGACCGGATGAAACAGCTAAAGTGATTAAAAATGGCTGGTTACACACTGGTGATATTGCGGTGATGGATCAAGATGGTTTCTTTAAAATCGTAGACCGTAAAAAAGATATGATCTTAGTTTCTGGTTTTAACGTTTACCCGAACGAAGTTGAAGACGTTATTGCTAAAAACCCTAAAGTTTTAGAAGTGGCCGCCATCGGCGTACCTGACACTCACTCTGGCGAAGTGGTTAAAGTTTTCGTTGTTAAAAAAGACGAATCATTAACTGAACAAGAAGTTATTGCTCACGCTAAACAATCAATGACGAACTACAAAGTACCAAAACATGTCGAGTTCAGAAAAGAACTTCCGAAGACAAACGTTGGTAAAGTTTTACGTCGTTCGTTACGCGACGAAGAATTAGCAAAAGCTAAACAATAGTGTTTACTTAAAATAAACAGGAGAAAAACCACATGAAAAAATTAGTTTTGATCGCGGCTTTATTCGCATCATCTGTAGCTATGGCTCAGAAAAACAAACAAGCTAGCCCTCAACCAGCGGCAGCTCCTTCATACAACTCAAGCCCTAAAGTTTTTAGCGGTAACTTTGGTTTAAACCAAGGCGCGATCAATTTAGGTCTTGCTATGGATTCAGGTGCTGAAAACGGAGCTATCGGCGGATCTTTCTTTTTACAAACTGAAAAAGAAGACGATGGCGTAACAAAAGTATATCAGGTGATGACTTTTGGCGCTCATGTAAAATTAAACGTTTTAGACCAAGCTAACTGGGTTGTTGATTTACGCCCAGGCGTAAATATCTCTATCGTTAGTGATGTACCAAGCGCTACTGGTAAAGACGACAAAACTGTTTTCGGCCCATCATTACGCTGGGGTGCTGCTTACAGAATGGCTGGCGGAAAACAAATCGGTATCGAGCGTTTAGAAGTTTGGAACTGGTTTGATGACGACGTACAAAAAGAAGACGCCTTCACAAGCTTAGTTTTTAGAACAGATTTCTAATTTGATCACACTTGATCCGATCCCCAAACTGCTGATCAGTCTTGGCGCTATCTTTATAGCGATCGGGCTACTCTGGCAGTTTGGAGTTTTTCAACACCTTCGTCTTGGTCGCTTACCTGGCGACATTCTTATTGAAAAAGAAAATATGAAATTTTATTTTCCGCTAACTACCGGAATTTTGATCAGCGTGATTGTAAGTCTTATCGCGTGGCTATTTAGAACGAAGTAAATTAGGCACTATTCAATTAAAATCTTATCGACTTCGTGGCTTATATCTTTTAATCGCTTTTGAAAAAATTCTTTTTGTTCGCTGTTTTTCTGATCCCATAATGCAAAGATAAAACTTTTTAATTCGAGCTCAAAAGCTACTCTGGCTTTTTTATATTCATCGGTACGAATACTGTTATCACCCGCATAATAGGCAAGACTTAAATCGGTCATTTTATCTTTTTGCGGATATAACTTAATTAAATCTTCGTTAAAATTCTTACGCATATCGATTTGATTTGAATAAAAACCAAGATGGTCATCAACAAATTTAGCCACTTGCTGTTCCTGAGACTTTGTTAAATCACCCAGTAAAAATTCGGCTACTTTTTTAACGTTGGCAATTTTTCGTTTTTTAAAAGACTTTTTATCTGAAGCCTCTTCTTTTTTTTCTGAAATTTGTTCGCTTGAATACTCTTTGAAATTTTTAATTTCAGCATCGCCCACTTCTTGCATCACTTTATCAAAGCTTGGCTTAAATAACGTGATCATTTCTTTTTGATAATCCAAAAGATACTGATGAAGCTGGTCTTTTTCTTCTTGGGTTAGATTTTCTTTTTGCGCCAAACTCTCTACTTTAGAAAGCAGCTCTTTAAACTTCTTAAAAACCGGTTTTTTATTTTTATCAAACTGGCTATCTAAAAAGCGGTTTACATCTTTACTTTTTGATCTTGAAAAATCAAAAGCATCATCAACCCGGCTTTCGATTTGATTGGTTCCGATACTGTACCCTACTCCCACTTTTGAACAGGCTAAAAACGCCAAAGAAGTTAGAATCAGTACCAGCTTCTTCATAGCGTGAGCTCCGGAAAGCGCTTGGCTTTTTCTTCTTCGATTTGTGGAGAGTAATAATTTTGATTATATATTCTGGCACTTTCAGCGGCGTTTAGAATATTTCCTAAGTAAGTAATTGAGAACACGACACCACTGGCTAAAGCTGTGGCGTGCAAATCTTTATCTTCAAGTTCAAGTGTCGCTGACAAGAACAAAGCATTTAATATAAAAGCCATAGCTCCTGATTGCCAAGACCCTGTGTAAGCCTGCCCGGCGCCAGGTAAAATAGCACTTAATGTTCCCGCTAATGCTGGAGATTTTTGATGCGGAAGACTTTCTTTCCACTGTTGAAATGAATCCACTCTTTGTGATTCAGTGGTGCCATCGTTTTTAGGAAAGTAATAACTTTGATATAATTTAAGTCTTTGTTGATAACCTAGAGAAAATTTTTGTGGATATAGCTTATGCGATAAATGAAACATTTCGTCACGTTCACCCAATTCTGTGACCGCTAATAAATGACCCCACATCGCCTGATCTAACTGTTCGGCACAATCAAATTTTTCGGCCATTGAAAATTCTTGAACGCTCAATAAAAACTGACGGCGCTGAAATAAATCACGACCGCTATCTAAAGCCAACTGTGACGATTTACAAAAAAGAGATTTGTTTGCTTGGGGCTGATTTTTCTGAGCCAAAGCTTCTAGAGAAAAAATAAAAACAAGTAAACTTACTAAAAGTTTAAAGTTCGCAGTCATTCGGTAAGTCGACAAAACTAACGCCATGATTAGTAAGTATCATAGGAGTTCCCAAATAACCAGCGTCAGGCTCGCGCAGAAAGCGATCGAAGGTTTTAAATAACGATGGCACTGTGCCGCAGCGTTTGGCTAAACTTTGCGAATAAACGCTATCACTGGGAAAATAATCACAGCGCGAAAATAAACTAGGGCGTAAAACCTTTTGATACACACTGACAGTGGCACTTTCGGATTCTTTTTTAACGCGGCTAAGTTTTTGAAATTTATAGGTTGAATCAATAGAACTGACACTAGCTGGCGGTAAATTTACACAACCGGGCGTCGTTACGCCAGCTAATGCGATAAAGAAAATTAAAAAACTATTTCGTTTTAGCAGTCGATACACAGTTGTACTCGTAAGTACGCTCTGGTTTATATTTTTGGATCCATAAGAATGGAACTAATAAAAATACACCGCCAGCACAAGCACCTGCATCGAATTCTTCACTGCGAGAGAAAGTGTAGAAAGCCGGTTCGCAACCTGGTTTTTCGATACGAACTGAATTTGTAGCACCTACGATTTTAGTGTCAGTGTGAGTCACTGTACCAGTTCCTTTAAACTCGCCATCAATATAGATTTTGGCTTGAGGATCAGTTGTTCTGATCATTGTTGTTGATGAACATGAGGCAAATAATGCGGCACTTAGTACGATTGCGATGGTTTTTTTCATTGTTGTATTCCCTTCGTAGAAAACAAAAAAAAATGGGTGTTATTTCAAAACACCCATTTATTTAATAAAATTTTTGAACTTAAAGCTAGATGTATTTTAAGCTTTTTTAGCCCAAGAACTGCACCAGCCTTCAGCAGTTACGGCTTTGCCCGCCGCAAATGGCATTTGGCAAGGACCAGCTTTTTTACCAGAAACAGTCGTCTCTTTTGAAACATCGTAA
>CAMLRE010000290.1 GCA_946482355.1 uncultured Bdellovibrio sp. | reverse complement strand
AGGGGATGAGTTCGCTAATCCCGAATTTCACGGAGACTTCGACGCTGTAGTTTACGCTCTTTCAGCAGATCGTTATCCCGAATGGGAAAAATTCTTAAATAAATCATTTCCTTTAGGTCACTTAGGCGAAAATTTATCGATTGATAAATTGCGCGAAGAAGATTTTTATTTAGGCGACGAGTACCAAGTTGGTACAGCGATTCTTCGTGCCACAGGCCCACGTTACCCTTGCAACAAATTAAATTACTCATCAGGCGATAAACGCTTACAGCGTGAGTTCGAATCGCGTGACTGGTGTGGTATTTATTTTGAAGTTATTAAAGAGGGTAAAACTAAAGTGGGCGATGAGCTAAAGCTTGTTAAACGTGTACAAGATCAATTTACCGTTTTAGATTTATACCAAGCAATGCGTGCAAAGAAAAAAGGGCAACGTGATGATGCAAAATCGGCGAAGCTGATTGCGTGTGAGCAGTTACTAGAAAAATATCATAAAAGAGTTTAGGTCGGCGGAAGGCCGAAGAGACGGAGTTGGATTGTGGCTACAGTATTTACAAAAATTATTAACGGCGAATTGCCATCATACAAAATCCACGAAGATGATTTAACGTTATCATTTTTAGCTTTAGACCAAGTCAACCCAGGTCATGTGTTAGTGATTCCAAAACAAGAAATTAATCACTGGTTTGATGTGCCACCAGAAATTTACAACCGTGTAGGTCACAACGCACAGATGATTGCTAAGGCGATCAAAATCGCCACAGGTTGCCCGCGTGTGGGTGTGATGGTTGCAGGCTTTGAAGTGCCTCACTACCACATGCATTTGATTCCCGCTTCAAGTATTCCTGAATTAGATTTCAAACGCGCGCAAAAGCTTTCTCCAGATCAAATGGAAGCGATCCAAAAGAAGATCGTTGAAGCTTTAAATTATAAATAAATATATCTTTAGATTTTACAGAACCAGCCGATAAGTATCAGATGAAATACTTATTGCTGGTTTTTATATTTTTAATTCCCACAATCAGTTTAGCAGGTAATTGTCCTTGTCCGTACAATACGGATCGTCGTGGGCGCTTGTGCGGTAAACGTTCGGCGTTTTGTAAGCCGGGTGGTCTAAGCCCGAGCTGCGGAACCAAGTCTCAGGCCGATTTTAAAAAACTATTTCAACAGTATTGCCGGTAATTAGTACTCTGGTGGAACAGCGATAATTCCTGAGCGGTACCACTCAGTGTTTGACCATTTTGGTGATCCACCGTTGAGTGGATTGAATGTTCCGCGCTCCATATTATTCACAGAATCTAATTGTCTAGCGCTATGAGCTTCGATCACTTCTCCGTAAAAACCCGGAAACACGTGGTAACCCGCGTGCGCCACACCTAAGAAAAAGGGCGTGCGTTTAAATGATTCAGGTAATACAGATCCGAAATTTACTAAAGTCGTTTTATCATCGATTTTTGATACGTAGTAAGTTCCGCGTTTCATCACTTCGCGGTAACGAGAAGCATGCATACCCCAACCTGTGTGGTAGACAAATTCACCTTTTGAATTTTTAACACCTGAATCCCATTTAACGACTTTTACGTTCGTTAAATTTTTCTGATCTTGCTTATCCCATAAGGCGTTGTCTTCTGGTTTTGGATTAAAATAAAGAATCTTCCAACCAAGAGTTTGAAGATTGTTCGCTAAAACACTTCCGTCAGAGCCATTAGCGATTAAGATTTTATCCATTCTATCCCAAACATTTTTTAACGTTGGGCTTTTTGTACCTAAGAAAGCTTGTTTCATACAGGCGCGCGCCATACCGATGCAGCTTGTAGGTTCTAACTGATCAATTAAACTTGCCGGAGCACCAGCTTTTTTAAGTGCGGCTAAACGCTGTTCGCGTGTTTTTAAATTGGGATTATTGCTGCCGTAATACTTAGAAACTTTATTTTTATTGTAGAAGGCGATGTGGGTATTCCAGAAATTTTGAATACACTCTGAAGACGATTGAATAATTTGGCGGTTATAAGCTAAATATTCTTTCTTTTCACTCTCGGTGGGAGTGATCACATCAGTTGAATTTGCGAAGGCGAATTGAGCTACGAACAAAGATAAAAGAATGGTTGTTTTCATAGAGAAAACTTATACAACTTAAGTCGAGTAAACAAAAGAGACTCTGTATTCTTTTCCTACGCTTTAATTCGAGAAAGCGCGTTAAATTCTAAATCTTTTTGTCTCAGAACGCATATAAGATCTTGTTATGGAACACCCAAATTTTTTGATTTTGTGATTTCGCCACAGCTTAGATATTCTTTACTTAACCGTTCTAACGGTTCGAAAGGAGGTGGTCTTATGGTTAAACAACTAGACATAACTAAGGCGGAGGTGGCTACTTCTTAGAGAAATCTAAAAGTATGCACTAAGTAGCCTTTGGCTGCTGAGTTAGGCTTTATAAGCCGATCCTCCGCCGAAGATAATGTCATTTCGAATCTTAAAATATAATTAGATTCAAACAGCCGGAAAGAATAAGATCTTCCGGCTGTTCCTTTTTTAGGGTATAGCTAATCTTGCTGAAAGCGAGTATAGATATATGGATATTTTGAATTTTATCGATGGTGACTTTGTTAAGCCCGCACAAAACGCTTCTTTCGTTCAAGAACGACCTTTCAACGATAAGTCAGTGCAAGTCGGTAATAGTTCAGCATTGGACTTAGTAAAGGCTATCCAAGGCTCGCACACAGCGTTTAACACGTGGAAAGATTCATCTCTAGAAGACCGTATCCAGCTGGTCGATAAAATCTCGCAATATTTAGAAACTCATAAAAATCAGTTCGCCGAATCTGAGGCCTGGGATCAAGGGTTAAATTTACAGTTTTCGTTAAAAGCCAATATTGAAGTGGCTTTAGAAAAACTTAAAGATCAAAAAGCGCAATTACAAAGAGGCATTCCTGAAGGCTACGGCGTTTTACCTGTAGGCGTAGTGGGTGTGGTGCTTTCGTGGAATTTATCGACACGTGTTTTTGCAGAAAAAGTATTACCGGCGATCTTAGCCGGTAATTCAGTGATCGTAAAAGCTTCAAGCTATTCACCGGTAACTGTAAAACTTTGGGGAGAACTATTTCGCACTGTTGGTTTAACATCAGGTCTGGTGCAGATGTTACATAGCCAGGATGTGGCATTTAAAAAACTTTTTATTACACACCCGGGAATTAAAGCTTTGTTAGTGACGGGTAATTTAGAAAACACCAGCGAAATTATTAAAACTGTAGCGCAAATGACGACACAGCAGTTTAAAAAATTGCAGATTCATTCTGGTTCTAAGAATACAGCTGCAGCGTTAAATGAGCCAAATGAAACTGAAATGAATGAAATTTTAAATTCATTCTTACAAGGGCAGGGGCAGCTTGCCTGGAATTCATCGAGATTATTTATTTTAGATAAATATGAAAAACAATGGACTGATTTTGTAGCTCATAAGCTACAGAATTTAAAACCTTCTGAAAATATTCATGATGTTTCGCCGTGGACACCGCTAATGAAGATGAAATCAGTTGATCAGTTTGCATCGTTAATGATGCAGGCAAAGACTGATCAAGCTAAAATCTTATCGGCAGACGGGGTGTTGCCTTCAAATAAATATGTAAAACCATTTTTTACTAAAGACATGTCGAACTGTTCGGTGCTGCAACAAGATCAGGTGCACGGGCCGGCTTTTATTTTATCTACGGTGAAATACGGGTTTGATATTCCGAAATACAGCAATGTTTCTTATTACGGTCATTCAGCTTCAGTGTGGACTGAAGCTGGCAAAAACCAAAAGGTCATCCAAGCCTTGGATGTTGGTCTAGTATCTACAAATCAGTGGAGCATTTATTCGCCAGAAGTGGTGGAAGGTGTCAAACAGTCATCGTTTGGGAATATGAATAGCCAGATTTTTGGCGACTTTTAT
>CAMLRE010000289.1 GCA_946482355.1 uncultured Bdellovibrio sp. | reverse complement strand
ATCTTTGCGAACACGCCAGCCCTCTTCTTCATAACGACCGAAATCTAAAGCCATTTTAAGTTCGTTTTCGGGATGTTTTTTTTCTAGATCAGAAGAAGTGTAAAATTGCGAAAAATTTTTTCCGATGATTTCGTGGCTTTTGTATCCCTTAATGTTTTCAGCGCCTGTATTCCAACTTTGAATCACGCCGTTTTGATTCATAAAAAAGATTGCATAATCTTTTACAGATTCAACAAGAAGCCTGAATTTTACGTCAGTAGGAGTGTTTGGTCCTGCGGGCGTTGTAGGTGGAATATCTGCCATACCCCTAAGTATTAAAGGGTGATGAATATATCAACAAAAGCTGTTGAATTTGTTAAGTACGGGGATTTTTGACCCAATAAATTCAAAGACTTAGGCGTAAGCCTATAAAATAGGCATAATTAGGTCTTTTCTAGTATAAACGGTGCTTTTGGCTCTAACATAAAAGTGAATGAAAAATTTAATCTTCATCTTAGGCTTATTCATTTCTTTGAGTACGACGGCGAATACTTGTTGGGAAAACTTCAAGCGTGAAACTGAAATACAAATGCAAGAGCGCGAGTATCAATACCAGATCTTGGATAAGAAATTTTCTAATCTAACAGATTTGGCTAAAGCTTATACTCAAGAAGGAGCAAAAGATGAACTGGTGATTTTGCTTCATGGTTTTTTAGCTAATCCTAACGAAGTTAGATCTATCGCTGATACGGTAAACCGCGCAGGTTATCCTGTTTATTCAGGCTTAATTCCGGGTTACGGCGCGACAGCAAAAGTGGCTAACTACTATAAAAAAGAACACTGGATCTGGTGGAGTCAGCAAGAAATTGCACGCGCAGAGAAATGTTTTTCTAAAATTCATCTTATCGGATTTTCAACGGGTGCTACGATCTTTCATGATTATGTATCAACTCACCCCGACGATAAAAAAATTCAGTCAGTGGTTTTAATTTCTTCATTTTTTCAGAATAAAACGATTTTCGACTGGTTCTTAAAAATCACGCGTGCTTCAGGCATTAAAGAAGCCGGCGTAAGCTGGGTGTTTAGTCATTTGCCAGTATCAGATGTGCAAGTGATTCATAATCACCCCGAAACGTACTTGCAACGCGCTCCGGTTGATTCAATGTTTGAAGTGATCGATTTAGGAAAAATGAATCAGAAAAGACAGTTAGAACATAAATTAACGGTACCGGCTTTAGGCGTAGTTTCTGAAGAAGACTGGGTCGCTTCGCCAACAAAGCAAAAACGGGTACTTCGTAAAAACTTTGAAGATTTAGAATTAATCACATACCGCAGGCCAGGTCATATTCCACACCAAGTGATGTTACACGAAGTCAGCCAAGTGGCTGATCAGGTGCATGAGCTTGTGATGGATTTTATTGAACGGCATTCAAAGGCAAATCAATAATAATTTTTGTGCCTTCAGTTTCATTGCTTACTAAAAACAGATTGCCCTGATGGGCCTCAACTAACTTTTTAGTGATATATAAACCTAATCCTAAGCCACTTACGTGCATGTGTGACGAAGCTCTTTCAAACCGATCAAACATTCTAGTTTGAACCTCTTTCGGAATTCCAGGGCCATTATCTTCGATAGAGATATTTACTTTGTCGCGCAAACGTTTAACCGTAAAAGAGACTTTTGATTTAGAGGCATGTTTAATCGCGTTTGAAAGTAAATGGGTTATGATTTGTTCGATACGTTTTTGATCCCAGACACCGATAATATTTTCTTCGATGTTGATTTGAACTGTACACTGGGCTTTTTCAAACTGTGGTTTAAAGTTTTCTAGAACAGATTTGATGACATTTGAAATATTAAACTCAGTACGGTCAATCGTTAACCGGTCTAAACGAATCGTTGAAACATCTAAAAGCTCCTCAATAAGATCACTTAAGTTTGTAATACGTTGAAGAGGCATATTGATCGATTCTTCAGTCATTTTTTCTTTGTTAGTGCTGATTTGTTTTTGCAAAAACTCTAACTGAAGTTTGACGGCCGTAAGCGGAGTTCTTAATTCGTGTGATGCTAAAGATAAGAATTCATCTTTAGCGCGTAACGAATTTGTTAGCTCAACATTAGCTTCTTTAAGATCTGATAGTAATTGAATATTTTCTAATGCTGTCGCGGTACTATTAGCTAAGGCAGTTAGAAGTTTAAGTTCTTCTTCAGTCGTTTGGTGTTTGTCAGACCAGTAGGTGCCGATCGCACCCATCGGGTTTTCAACGCGAATTGGAATCATGGCTAAGCTTTTAATATACGTCGAAAGATAAGCATCTACCGGAATACGTGGATCATTGTAAATATCAGGAATAGCGACAGCTTCTTTGTGTCTCATCGCCCAGCCACTGATACAGTAACTCATGGGAAAACGTTGGCCTTTCCACAAAGGGGCAATTGAAACTTCATCGGTATAATAACATTGATCGTTTTTATCTCTTAAAATAAAAGCCGCTCCTTGTGCGCCAACTAAATTTTGCGCAGCAGTGCTCACTAACGAAAAAACTTCTGCATGAGTTTTAGCAAGTGAAAGAGACTGAATGACTTCTGAAAGATGAAAAAAATTATCTACGGAATTTTGCATAAACAGGATTATATATGGGTTACTTGCGGGAGAGGCAAGGATCTATGCAAATGACTTAAATTATAGGGAAAAATGGTGCAGCCTACAGAACTCGAATCTGTGACCTCTTCCATGTCAAGGAAGCGCGCTACCAACTACGCTAAGGCTGCAAAAACTGATTAAATGCCTGTAAATAATAACCTTTTTTGGGGTAGGGTCAAGTCCCGGCTTGCGCAAAGCTTTACCCCTAGGGTATCACCTAACCCTATGCTTTCATTTGAATATTTACCCGCGATATTGACTGGCCTTACCGTGGCCGTACTTCATGCTTCATTACCAACGCACTGGCTTCCATTTGTGTTGGCATCGCGCACACAAAAATGGAGCTATAAAAAAACATTTTCGATTTTAATGATCGCAGGTCTTGGCCATGTTTTAACAACAACGCTTTTGGGCGCTTTAGTTGTTTGGTTTGGTGTTAAGATTTCTGAACAGGCTTCGCAAATTTTTATCTTTGTTGCTGCCGGGGCTGTTTTCTTATTCGGCGCCTATAATATCATTCAGCATTTTCGTGGACATAAACATTCGCACTGTGATGACACTCACCCGCATCATCATGATTATAAAAAAACAGCTAGCGATGGCTGGGCTGTATTAAGTCTATTATCGCTATTAACGTTTTCTCCGTGTGAGTCTTTCTTACCGGTGTATGTGTCAGCTTGGCCGCTAGGGTGGGCAGGATTCGCCGTTTTATCGTTAGTATTAGGTGTAGGAACATTGCTTGCGATGACGGTCTTTATGACCCTTATGTTTTTCGGAGCTGCTAAAGTTAAACTTCATTGGTTAGAGAATAACGAAAAATTAATATTCGGAATTATGTTACTTTTCTTATCTTTAATGGTTTATGTAGTTGAAGTTTTGATGCCGCACACGCATGGTTAATGTATGGCCCAAATCGCGCTTGAAACAATTCTAGAAGCTGTCGAGTTTTCAGTAACTCGTTCGTCAGGCGCTGGTGGACAACATGTGAATAAAACAAATTCTGCGGTTATAGCGAGCCTAGATTTACTTAAATTAAAAATTGCTGACGATAAAAAATCACTTCTTTTTAAGAACCTGGCGCACCGTTTGGCGCAAGGTCATATTTTATCGGTTCGCTGTGAAGATCAGCGCGATCAAAAATCTAATAAAGATAAAGCTATCGATAACTTAGCATCGATTTTAGAAAAAGCGCTTTATGTTCCTAAAAAGCGTGTAAAGACAAAACCTACGAAATCATCGGTCAAAAGACGTCTAGAATCTAAATCGCAAAAATCTGAAATTAAAAAATTACGCCGCGAAAAATTTTAAGGAAAAGATTTTAAATCT
>CAMLRE010000288.1 GCA_946482355.1 uncultured Bdellovibrio sp. | reverse complement strand
CACCAGAAAAGGCTAGCTAGACTTTAGTTTGATGTCAAATAGCCATCTTTCATGCGGTAGATTTTCGAGAACGCCTGCGCAAATTGCAGATCGTGCGTTACGACAATCAAAGTCAATCCGAGCTTTTTTTGCAACTCAAAGAAAAGCCCCTGAATTTTTGCCGAATTTTCCGAATCTAAATTACCTGTAGGCTCATCTGCTAACAAAATGCGCGGATTACGAATTAATGCTCTGGCAATAGCCACTCTTTGCAGCTCTCCACCGCTTAATTGGTTCGGATAATGGTCAACACGATCACGTAAGCCCATAAACTCTAACCACTCTAAGGCTTTTTGTTTGGTCTCTTCTTTAGGTTGTTTAGCCAATAAACCTGGCAACATGACGTTTTCTAAAGCACTTAGCTCATGAATTAAGTGGTGAAACTGGAACACAAAACCCATTGTCTCGTTGCGAAATAAAGCCAGCTCGTCATCTGATTTTTCGAATAAAGAAGCCCCTTCAAAAAGCACTTGGCCTTCTGTGGGACGATCTAAAGTTCCTAAAATTTGTAAAAGCGTTGATTTTCCCGCACCAGATGAACCCAGTAAACAAACCGCTTCACCCGCTTGAATATTTAAATCAACCCCGCGAAGAACAGAAACGTGTGAAGCTCCAGTCGTATAGTTTTTAGTTAAACCTTGAACCTGAATCATCTAGTCCTCCCGTAACCCTTCAACCACTGTTAACCGACTGCCTTTACGCGCCGGCGGATAAGTGGCTAGTAAGCACGCTGTTGTTGTGGCGATAAAAATAAAAAAGAAATCAATCCAACTTAAACGAATATCAATGCGGTCAATCTTATACACCGAACCAGAAATCAGAGTGTACTGCGATTGTAAAAACATAAAACCTTGCGACAGCAAATAACCCACAAAAAATCCGCACAAACATCCAAGACAAGCCACAAATAATCCCTGCATAACAAAGATAATTTGAATATTTTTTTGCGTAGAGCCTAAGGCTTTTAAAATCGCGATATCTTGGTAACGCTGGCGAATTAAGACGTACAATGTGCTTGAAATATTAAAGGCTGCGACAACAACGATTAAGAACACAACGAAAAAGATCACGACACTTTCGTACTTTACTGCTTTGAATAAGTTTTTATTCACTTCATACCAGTTTAAAACTGCGTACCGAGAACCTAATTCATTTTCAATTTTATGAGATAATTCCGGGGCTTTTTCTGAATCAGCAATTTTAACAAAGGCTCCGGTATAACGATCACCGATCTGGGTTAAAGCTTGAAAATCCGGAAGATGTGATAACACTAATCTTTCGTTCCAATCGTTTTTACCGAAATCTAAAATGGCGGCAATCTTAAACGCCTGAGCTTGGCGTTTAAAATTATCATCTTCAAAAGGTGTCGCCAATGACACCGCTAAATAAACTTCATCACCGAGTTTTAAGCTGTAGCGTTTTGCTAAACCTTGGCCGATGCCCACAGTTCCCGGAGCTGAATTTAAACTGCCTTCGCGCACGCGCGAATTTAAGTTTAAAATTTCACTCACCTGATCAAAATCAAAACCTTGAATTAATACACCCGAAACTTTTCCTTTAGAGGCAATCACCGCTTCGGTATAGGCAAACTTAGCTAATTTTTGAATGCTCGGGTCAATTTTCTGAATTTCTTGAGAAAACTCATCCCAGCTTTCAATTAATTTTCCTTTTTTAATAATCTGAATGTCGCTGGTCACATCGATCATCGCTTGCTTAAGCGAACTTTCAAAACCGCGCATCACCGACATACTGGCAACTAACGCCGCCACACCTAAAACTAAACCTAAAAAAGACAGTGGTGCTGAACCGCCAAATAGAATCTGTTTATTAAATAACAAACGCCCCGATAACCAGAATTTAAATTTTAAATTATTAAACATGGGCATCGCCTCTAGACATCGGTATCTCCGTCAGCATTTTGCCCCAGGGTTCCGTGAATTTGGGCTTTTAAGTAAGCCATAATAAAATCAGAAAATTCACCGTTCATCACTTTATCAACCTGATTTGTACTGTAACCTGTGCGATGATCTTTCACCATTTGATACGGATGCATAACGTAAGATCTGATTTGCGAACCCCACTCGTTGGCTTTTTTTGTGGAATTCATCGCGTCTTTTTCTTTGTTACGCTTTTCTATTTCTTTTTCGTAGAGAGCCGCTTTAAGCATTTTCATCGCTTTTTCACGGTTTTGCACTTGTGAACGTTGTTGCTGCGAAGCCACCACAATGCCTGATGGTTTATGGCGAATACGAACGGCAGAATCTGTTTTATTGACGTGCTGACCGCCGGCTCCTGATGAACGATAAGTTTCAACTTCGATATCTTCAGTTTTTACTTCGATTTGAATATCATCATCAACCTCAGCCCAAACAAACACTGACGCAAACGAAGTGTGGCGTCGGGCGTTTGAATCAAACGGAGAAATACGCACTAAACGGTGTACTCCCGATTCAGCCTTTAAATAGCCGTAAGCGTATTCACCAGAAATTAAAAGTGTACAAGATTTAATACCTGCACCCTCACCTTCGGTCATATCTAAAATTTCGCAGCGATAACCGTTTTGTTCAGCGTAACGTGTGTACATGCGAAGAAGCATTTCAGCCCAGTCACAGCTTTCTGTTCCACCGGCGCCAGAGTTGATTGAAAGATAGGTGCTGTTCGCATCAAGCTCGCCACCTAAAACTTTTTGCAGTTCCAGCTGCTCACCGATTTTACGAACTTCTTTTAATTCTGATTTAACTTCACTGAATGAATTTTCGTCATGACCATCAACGGCCATTTCTAAAAGAACTTTGGCATCTTCTAAACGGTTAAAAAACTGGTTCCATTCAGCGAACGCTTTTTCTAACAGAGTTTTTTCTTTATTTAATTTTTGCATTTCGGCAGGCTTCGTCCACAGATCTGGATTTTCAGCCGCCATCGCTAGTTCTTCGAGGCGTTTTTTCTTGCGATCAAGGTCAAAGATACCCCCGAAGCTCTACAGAAAACTGATCAAGTTCTGCAATTTGTTTTTTAACTTCGGATAATTCAGTGACAATAGACATGCCATTTAGTCTGGTTCAGTTTGGCTACACCGTCAACTGTTCAAACAACGTATCTTGAATGCGAAACATCAGCTTTTCTTCTTTGGCAGACAGTTCGTGGTCGTAGCCTAATAGATGCAAAACGCCATGAATCAGCATGTAAAGAAATTCGTGTTCTAAAGAATGACCTTGCTCTTTCGCTTGTTTTTTTAGCACATCAAGACAAAAAAGCAGTTCGCCTAACGATCCAGGTTCGACCGGAGCAAAACTTAAAACATCTGTCGGCTTATTTTTACCACGAAACTGTTTATTAATTTTTTTCATTTGCGCAGAATCTAAAAACACCAGGGTGATACCTTTAGATTTTAAAAGCTTTTGATTGCGCACTTTTGTTTTATTTAAACCACGGATCACCGCATCCAAGTGAGCTTGAATTTTTTTAGCGTGTGTTAGGTTTTTTGACTGATTGACAACCAGAGCTTCCATATTTTCAAATACAGCATGCCAATTCCTCCAAAAAACCTCAATGAATTTTCTTCGCTTTTACAACTTATGCGCGATTTACGCGGACCCGATGGCTGCCCGTGGGATAAAGAACAAACACACTTATCTTTAGCCCCCTACGCCATCGAAGAGACTTTTGAAATGGTTGAAGCTTTAGAAAAGCAAGATGATGCTGAATTTTGCGAAGAATTAGGTGATGTGCTTTTTCAAGTGGTTTTACATGCGCAATTGGCTACCGAAAGAAAAGCTTTTGATATTCACGACGTGATTAAATCTATCAGCGAAAAGCTCGTGCGCAGGCATCCGCATGTATTTTCTGAAGTGCAAGTGAGCGGCGCTGAAGAAGTCATTAAAAACTGGAACGAAATCAAAGCTAAAGAAAAAGCCGGAA
>CAMLRE010000287.1 GCA_946482355.1 uncultured Bdellovibrio sp. | reverse complement strand
GATACATATGATGGCGTGAAATCAAGAAATCATCGAAAGCATAAAGCGCACGGCGGTTTAAGGCTAAATACGCGTTATGGTCTTTAATATGTAAAGTTAAGTTTTGCACTAACCAATCGCGATCAATTTTACCGTAATTGATACCGCAGAAGTAAGAATCACGTTCTAAGTAATCCATTCTGTCGGCATCAAGTTCGCTTGATACGATTTGGCTTAATAAAGGTCTAAAGTTAATAATACCGTCAGTGAAAACATCAGGATTACATTTTAATTCTTTATCAATAAGACAAGCGACATGTAACGGATCAATATCAGAATAATATTTTTTGATAATTTCAGAGATATTAGAATCAGTAACAAATTTGATCGTGTAATCTTCGTGATTAGCCTGACGATTTTGATCAACGCCTTGTTCTTGGTAAACTTTGATATTTAATTTTGATAGCTCAGGCATCACTTGTTCAGTGGTGTGAGATAAAGGCCCGTGGCCCACATCATGAAGTAAAGCTGCAAGCTTTACCATCTGGCGAAAACGATTTCTATTCGAAGATTTTAACGGATACGCTCTGAAAATACTGTCAAAAACTAATCCCGCCACATAGCTCACGCCGATGGAGTGAATAAATCTATTGTGAGTGGCTCCTGGAAAACTGAATTCTGAAAAACCTAATTGTTTGATTTCGCGCAGACGTTGAAACTCAACTGATTCGATGATCGCTTCTTCTCCGTCTGAGAGATAAATACTACCGTGAATGGGATCGCGTATTTCCATATATGGAATAGCAAATTACCTTGTCACAACCCCACGAGTCACTAAAAAACGGTCAAAAAACGGTTACGCCTTGAGGTCCAGAAATCTGAAAAAAAATTCGTCAGGACGTGTTTAATTGCATTACAGGACAGACTAAAGGCTAAAAATGGCTTTTCTTGAGACGAGTGTCTCAAGTTTTCTCAGGATGATCCGAAAAAGTGTACAAGAGTAATACGATTCTGAGAATTCACGGATGGATTCTCAAAATAAACCGCCTCGGTGTGGGACGAAGTGAGACAGGAGTTTCACAAAGTAGTCAGCCCCGGGAAAGCTTCATGGAGGAAGTTATGGGATTAAGAATTGGAACAAATGTTACGGCATTGAATGCACAAAAATCGTTGTATGGTACGAAGAACAAAATGGATACAGCGATGGCAAGATTAGCTTCAGGAAACCGCATCAACAAATCAGCTGACGATGCAGCAGGTTTAGCGATTTCTGAAAACATTAAGGCGCAAATGAGAGGCCTTAAACAAGCTAACAGAAATGCTCAAGACGGTATCTCGCTGATTCAAACAGCTGAGGGCGCCTTGAACGAAGTAAGTAACATGCTCATTCGTTTACGTGAATTAGGGGTGCAAGCAGCATCTGATACGATTGGTGATCGCGAACGTGGACTAGCTAATATTGAGTACTCTCAATTATTAGAAGAGATCGACCGCATCACAGGAAGCGCAGAGTTTAACGGAACTCCGTTATTAAATGGAACCGGCGGACTTTTAGACTTCCAGATTGGCGTAAGAAATTCGCCGCAGTTTGACCGTATTAGTTTTAATACGGCTCAAGCAGATGGCGGAACAACAGCTCTAGGATTAGATCTAACGAGCATATTAGACAAGACTTCTGCACAGAACTCTTTAGCTAATATCGATCAGGCGATCAACCAAGTGAGCCAGTTACGCGCAGGGTTTGGTGCGATTCAAAACCGATTGAACTCAACGGTTGAAGGATTGCAAACAAGCTTAGAGAACTTAGCAACAGCGAATTCACGTATCCGTGATGCGGATATCGCGGATGAAAGTACTGAGTTAGCGAAACAGAATATTCTTCTGCAAGCAGGTACTTCGGTGTTGTCACAAGCGAACCAACAACCCAACATCGCGTTGCAGTTGTTGAAGAGCTAATAAATTTTGAGTCATGAAAATGATTTTTTGACTCGTGATTTAGTGAATTAAGTTTTTTAGATTTTTTGATTTTAGTTTTTGTAAGTTTAACTAGGCAGAACGGACTCTGCTTTACCAAGGAAAGGGACATTCAAGGATGAATACATTACAAGGAGGATAAAATGGGGATGCGTATTGCAACCAACGTAGCCGCGATTAATGCAGGTAAAAACCTGTACTCGCTAGGCATTAAACAGAATACTTCGATGGCACGTCTATCATCGGGGTCAAGAATTAACCAAGCCGCAGATGATGCTGCAGGATTGGCGATTTCTGAAAATATTAAAGCGCAAGTGCGCGGCCTTAGACAAGCCAACAGAAATGCGAACGATGGTATTTCATTAGTTCAAGTTGCCGAAGGTAGCTTGGGTGAAATGGCTAACATGTTAGTTCGTTTACGTGAGCTGGGCGTACAAGCCGCTTCAGACACGATCAGCGATAAAGAAAGAACATTAACGAATGTTGAGTATCAACAACTCAAAGCGGAAATGGAACGTATCGCTCAAAGTACAAAATTCAACGGAACACCTCTGTTAAATGGACAAGGTGGAGTTCTGGATATCCAAATCGGTACTCAGAATGATCCGAACTTAGACCGCATCAGCTTTAGAAGTGATGAATCTAATGCAACATTAGAATCATTACAGCTAGTAGATGCAAACGTAGCCGACAAATTATCGGCGCAGACAAGCTTAGCGGCAGTCGACAATGCGATTGCACAAGTGAACTCTTCGCGCGCAAATTTAGGTGCGTTTCAAAATAGATTACAATCGACTTCTCAGAACTTAGCGACAGCTGAGGAGAACTATGCAGCAGCGAACTCTCGTATCAGAGATGCGGATATCGCAGCAGAGTCGACAGAATTAGCGAAGAACAACGTTCTTATGCAAGCTGCGACTTCAGTATTGGGTCAAGCCAATACAAACACTCAATTAGCTCTTAAGTTATTAGGCTAATTGATTACGTAAGATACATTTTTTCCAAATCCTTGGGATGAGCAGGCCTTGAGAAGGGCTTAAGGCCTGCGAGTCTTTCACACAAAAAAGAAGTGACAAGGGTTGAGGCGGATGATGTTTTTTATTATCAGCGATAAGTGACTGGACCTAAGTACAGTACACAGTGTTTACAAAAACTGATTATGCATAACTTATGCATGATTTTTAAAAAATAGTCGTTTAAACTTTCTTGAGTTTTCTAAACTTCAAGGAGTACATAATGTTTAAAGCGACGCTATTAGTATCGTTTCTATTTCTTTCATCAGTTTTCGCAGCTTCTGCTGTGGCAGCTAATCCTATTTACAAGTTAAATATCAGTCTAACTTTGAACGGCAAGCATGTCGCTTCTCAAGGTTTAATCGTTAATCATGGCGAAAAATCTGAAATCCAACAAAAGTCAGCGAACGGCACAGGAAGTTTTATCGAAGTAACTCCTGAAGAGATCGACGGCGAACTTAAAAAAGTTCATTTAAAATTTACAGTTGGTGTGATTGCAAAAGGTGTGCGCCAAATTCTTTCAACGCCTGAGATGATTGTTTCTGAAGGTAAAGAAGGATCAATCGAAGTCGGTGATGTTGACGGTCCTGAAAGTTTCACGCTGACGGTTTTAGCTAACCGCCAGCCAGCAAAAAAATAATTCCAATTATTTAAAAAGCAAATTCACAAAAGTCGTAAGACTTACAGCGTAAGTCGTATTGCCCAGGGCCGATGGATGATCAATCTGGCCCTGTGATCTTAAAGTCAAAGTTGTGTTCGTAGCAACCGCCGTAGAGCTAACTCCCACATAAAATGAACGACGATAGTCGCTGGCAAAAAGCGAAGCGTAATTCTGATTACAAAGATTATTATTGTAAATTCCCACATCGGGATGACCCACTGTAAAAGATAAAGCAATAAGCCCATCAGTTACAATCGCTCCACCTTTTTCGTTTTCAACTAGCACCTGAAACGGACCAAAACAACCCGACGTAGCGGCCGGAATAAATGGTGGTAAT
>CAMLRE010000286.1 GCA_946482355.1 uncultured Bdellovibrio sp. | reverse complement strand
TCCCACAATTGCTAAAGGTGATCTGATGAACTTTGATTTAGATTCTGTGATCAGTCCGTTTACTGATGTGGTTGATGTGATCTTTGGAAAAACAGCTGAACTTCCAAGTAACGTTTCACTACCGACACAAAAAGAAAAATATAACTTTTTAGTATCTGTAACATTATCAAAACCTGATTACCGCGCTTACACGTTAAATTATGGTCCAAAAACTTTTTATGCTTTAACAGGACGCTTTCCGTTTAAAGAAACAGTTGATGAATTACAAGCTGATAAAAAATTCTATGAAATTTTAAATTACTTTCAATTCACAAACGGCGGCCTTCGCGAAACAACTGTGACTGGCCCTTCGACTTCGTTAAATATTCCAGGTATGGAAATTAAATTTGATGGCCCTGCTGCCGCGATCAAAGGAGCTGCGATTCAAGCTGACGAAGTTGTGATGGCTATGACGATGAATGACTTATCTGGTGGACGTTTTGTACCTTCAGATGTTAAACGTTTAAATTCAAATGAAGGCGCAAGCTTAAAAACAATCGCCGGAAAACCAGTCTACATTGTAAACTTACTTAAAAAAGCCACTGACTTTGATTCAGCAACGCAAGACGTAGCTAACCGCTCAAGCGCTTCAATGGTTCCGTTTAAAGCGGGTATGCAATCAAGCTTACTTCCGCTATTACCTTCAGGCCCAACAGTGAGCCAATCTGGTGGCGCCTATAAAATCGTGGTTCCACAAGCTTCTAATAAAACAATTGATGCCCAAGCGATTAATGAATTAGCGGTCACTGTTGCGATCTCAAATGTGAATGTTGTTCAAGACGGTACATTTCAAGTCGAAATGCTTGATCGCAAATGGGAAGTTTTAGGAACTTCTTGGCCATCAGAAATTAATTTACCGGCATGGCCGCTTGAAGAAGCTGACAGCGCTGCGGTAAAACGTAAATTCGAAGTAAATTTAATCGGTAGCCAAACTTCAAAACAAACAGACCTTGGTGATGATTTAGTTAAAGCAGCCACTCACGTAACTAAAGGTGCTGCCGAATTGTAATTGATAGTTTATACTTTTAGGTATGAAGTTATTGAGTCTTATTGTTACCGGTTTATTAGTTTCGGGTTGTGGATCACAAGTTTTACAGCCTGAAACTCCTGAAGCGATCATTGAACGCTCTTCACAGCAAAGAATTTTCTACGCCCCTTACGACGAAGTCTGGAAGGCGGCCCACTCCGTGATTAAATACACAATCGCCGCTGAAAACCAAGATTTCGGCGTGATCGAAACAGATTACATCAAAGCTGTTGATGGCTGGCTTCCGCCGTTTCGCACCCGTCCGCAATACCCGAGTTCGCGTTATAAAATCGTGATCAGCTTTGCGCGTGGTAAAAAGAGTGAAGCGCAAGAAAACGTGCGTGTAACCATTGAAAAGAAAATCGAAGTGTTTAAAGACTTTATCTCTGAAGTTAAAACCGTGAACAGCGATGGCTTTGAAGAAAAAACAATTTTCTACCGCATTGAGCGCGAGTTAGTGATCGCTAAGGCGTTAAGAAAAGCCTCTGAAAATCCAAATTAGGTGCCAAACTAAGGGTGCCAGGCCTTTTTACTACGTTTATATTTGAGTTAAAAATAAAAAAAAAGCAGCTGATAAAGCTGCTTTTTTATTTTGGCACAATGCTCCCGAAAAAGGGACGGCCTACCTAGAAACCTAGAACCACTTTTGTTCTTTGACGAATTTCTTCCAAGAGCCTAAAGCGTTTTCGCCTTCGAAGTGCACCTGAGAAATTTTCTCTAAGGCTTGCATACTCATCGCAGAAATTTCTGGATCGTTATCAAATAATAACTTTGAGAAATATTCTCTTTCTGATTGGTAAGGCTTTTTAACTAAGTTTTTCATGATCTGCGCACGAATCCATAAACTTTTTTTGCCAACAAAGTTATAATTGCGGTTTAATTCTTTAGCTAAAAGTTCACGAACTTCTTGGCTTTCTAAGCGAGTTAAAATATCAACAGCTGCCGAGCGTACCACTAACGCTTTATCTGAAACTAACACTTTAGCTTTATCGTAAACTAAATCTGTTCCCACTTTATCTAAAGCTACTAATAAAGCGTTACGCATGTACCAGTCTTTGCTTTTTGCAAAGTCTAAGACTTGTTTAATTTGCGTACCATCAGCTTCTTCAGCTGATTTAATTAAAGCGTCCCAACGCTGAGCCATAGGCAATGATTGATTTTTTGCGCGCGCTATCTGAGTTGTAAAGCTTTGATCGTTTTCGCTTTGCACATAAGACCAAACATTCACAGAAAAAAGAAACACTAATAAACTTAATGCTTTCATACTAATCATCATCCTTTGCGAAATGTTTTTCAAATTCGTCTAATAAATTTTTATCTTCTTTTTTTACATCTTTAGAAACTTCACGGGTTTCTTCGTTATCAAGCTCTTCTGGTCCAGTCACATCTGGCATTTCTTCAGCTTGAGCTTCAGCCGGTGGAATATCACTTAACACATCGTTAGCTGCCGTTAAGATATCATCGGGAACGATCGGCTCTTCAGTTACATCTTCATTTGTTAAAGCATCTAGCTCGTCAGTAATTGTTTCAGCTTTTGGTTCTTCAACTTCAGGTTCTGGGTCTGGAACGGCTTCAAGATTTGCTTCAGCGGCCGCTTCAATCGGAGCTGGTGTTTCAACAACTGGTTCAGGTGCTGGTGCCACTGGAGCTGCTGCTACCGCCGGTTGTTGATTCGCTAACTGATTTTTTAGATCAGCATTTTCTTTTTTGTAAGCCTGAAGATCAGCGATATCTTCAGCGATAATTTCATAATCTGATAAACGGTTTTTAAGAGCTTCGATTTCTTTTTCGTAATCTGTGATCTTACCGCTTAAGTCAGCCAGCTTTGCATCTTGTTGAGCTGTGTTTGCTGATTGAGCGGCTTGCTCTTTTGCCGAAGTGATTTCTACTTCTTTACGCTTTAATGAATCTTTTAAAGTTGAAATTTCAGCGCGTAAACGGCTTAGTTCAGCCACTTGTTCAGTAGCCGCTGTTCCCGCCGCTGCGGCAGCAGCTGCTGCTTCAGGATCGCCTGATAAAGCGGCCATGGCATCTGCACCAAGCAAATCATCAGTTCCTTCAGTAACTGCGTTTACCGAGACTTTCATTTGCGATTGCTGTTCTAAAAGTTTATTTAACTTTTCTTCAAGCTGCGCAAAGGTCACATCTTTAGTTAAACCAGCGGTTGCAGCCTGCTGATTGGCAAATAATAAGCGAAAAATAAGTACGACGATAAGCAACGCAACGATAGCTGCGAGTGACTGGATTACCAGTGTATTATGCGATGCAAACCAATCTAAGAAAATGGCCATATTTATATCATCAAGTAAGGTGTATCTCTTTGCAATACGACGCTGGTCCAGCTAGACTCGACTTATATAAAGAAAATCACAAGGATTAGCCATGACGACTTTCGATCTTATTATCAAGAACGCTGATATTGTTACATTCTCTGAATCACAAAACCAAATGATCCAGGAAAAAACTGATATTGCCGTTAAAAATGGAAAAATCGAAAAATTAGGAATTTTAAATGCTGGCGATGCCACAAAAGTGATTGATGCCACTCACCTTACTGTTCTTCCGGGAGTGATTGATTCACAAGTGCATTTTCGTGAACCGGGATTAACACATAAAGAAGATATCGAATCAGGCTCACGGGCTGCAATCTTAGGTGGAGTTACAACTTACTTTGAAATGCCGAACACGAATCCCCCGACAACAACAAAAGCGCTTTTTGAAGATAAACTAAAAATCGCTTCTGAAAAATCATCGGCGAATTATGCCTTTTTTATCGGTGGTGGGTCTGAGAATTTTGACCAATTAGCAGAATTAGAAAAACTTCCGCACTGTTCAGGTATTAAAATATTCTTAGGCAGTTCGTTTGGTACACTGTTAGTTGATCAAGACGAACTGTTAGA
>CAMLRE010000285.1 GCA_946482355.1 uncultured Bdellovibrio sp. | reverse complement strand
ACCCCAAAAAGAACAACCGCCTACAGAGCCTTTAACTGATGAAGCTAAAAGTTCTGAGACGGCTGTAAAATCTTAAAATCTATCTCACCACCGAAGGTGTTACGATAATATCCACGCGGCGATTTTGCGCGCGTCCTTTTTTTGTGTTATTCGGAGCTAACGGTTTATCAAAACCAAAACCTTCGGTTTTAATAAGCTCTTCTGAAATATCTGTGTTATTTTTTAAATACGCAGCGACTGACTCGGCACGCTCTTTTGAAAGTTTCATATTCGCTGCTTTTGAACCGGTAATATCAGTATGACCTTCAACAACGATATCTTCGGCACCCACTTCAGAAATAAGATCTTTTACTTTTCCTAAAACAGGATATGCGTTTTGTCCGACTTCAGCACGACCTGAAACAAAGTTAGCTGATTTTAAACGAATTAAAATTTTATCACCTTGGCGGTAAACATCGGCCTCTTCAGGTTTAAACATTTTCTGCGCTTGCGCTAAAGCCTGATCAAACTCAACACGACGACGGTACTCTTGATTTTCGTTCATCACACCGGCTAACTGTTCATTTTTTTCAGCGATGGCCTGAGCACTTTCTTCCGAAGCTGTTTCGGCTTCTGAGATGGCTTCTTTTTTACTTTCAATATCCAAAGCAATTTCTTCTGAACTTAAACCACGAGCTGTTCGTGCTGTTTCTGTGACACGCACAAGTTTTTCGGCTTCTTGATCAGCCTCAGTCACAGCCGCTCTAATCGCTGATTCATCGGTACGGTTATTTGATAACACCATTTCAGCATCACGGTATTTTGTTTTGGCCGAATTTAAAGTTTTTGGGGCGTACGTACTGGCTTTATTTTTTTCAGCACTATCAATTAAAGCTTTGGCACGGCCTAAGTGTTTTGTTTTTAAAGCTTCAAATTCTAATTTAGCATAATCGCGTTTTAAAGATTCACGTTTATCTTGTGATAACTGTGAAAATGTTGCCGCCGTTTTGCCACGCACAGCCTGGCTTTCAAAATCTTTAGTTACATCTTCAAAGTCAGCATCAATGCTATTTAACATGCGTGGATGCGATTCTCTGGCACCGGCTGCGATCGCGGCATCACGCGCCATCGACACATCAGTAAATTGCTGACGTGTGATTTCTTGGATGCGCGTGGCTTCATTTAAAGCCGCACGGCCAAGACCAACTTCTTTTAAAATTTCTTTGGGTGATTCACCTTTTTCACGGGATTTTTTGGCAGCTGCTAAATTTTTATCAGCCATTCTAAAATATTTCGGCGATGCCATATCTGTTTGTTGCGAACGAGCACTTTGCACATCTTGCTCAAGTTTACTGATTTCTGCATTTGGGTCAGTGTCTGCCGCAAACTCAACAGGTTTAAGTCCTGAAGCACAGCCTACTGATAAAAGAAACGCCAGGATTAACGTTATTTTTTTAGTCATAAAAAAGCCTCCGATTTTTATTGCGAAGCCTTTTTGGTGCAATGATTACACCATAAGCTAATAGGGCAACTTGCCCCGAACGAATATCGGCAAGACCTAGACCAAAGGCCTATGGACTTTTTGTTAGGCCAGCCGATAAGAGCAGTATGAATTTAACTTTCAAAGCCCCGCAAGCTTTCGAGTTCATACAACAACTTCTGGATAATAATTCCAACGAAGCGCTTTGGAATAAATACTTCTTTGCTAAAATCGCTATCGATTCAATCGGGCTTATCAGTATTGAAGCCACTCTTACTTTTGAAAAATACGAAGACTTTTTAGATTTCAAACGTAACTTCAATTCTCCGTATATTAGTGTGTGCACAGTCAACGACGACCTGATCATCGATATTCGCACGAACAATGAACACCTTTCAGCTTGTACCGATATGGATCGCTCAGTCTTTTTCTTAGAAGAAAATCCAACAGAGCTTCACGAAAGAATGTACAGCGTCTCTACCTAGGGCAACCTGCCTCTTAAACTGATCGCGGTTTTTATTTCTAAAAAATAAGACGACTTCCGTAAATTAAGAAACAAATCGGCTTTTTCGAACCTCAGCACCCCTTAAATTGCTTTTGACGGTTTAACCTGCTGGCTTTGGCCTTGAAATAACCTTTATCGGGAGAAAACTAAATATGAAACTAATCTCATCATTTGCACCGATTTCAGGTATTCCAGTCAGGGATTTATTAAAACAAATGCGCTTTGTGCCCGACACCCCGGACGATGAAGATGTTCATATCGCCTTGGCCATGATAAATGGCACAAAACCTCACATCACCAATAACCATCACATCAAATTTCTTTCTAAAACCAATGTTAAACGCCC
Organism: uncultured Bdellovibrio sp.; assembly: GCA_946482355.1. Next base: position 1,657 of record CAMLRE010000285.1, on the reverse strand, counting down.
ACTTACAAAACTGGCTTCAGCCTGTGCAAATTGGCTCAAAAAACAAAGTCACACATCACAAATCGAAGTTCATCTTAGCGAAGAAGATTATTTATCCAATATTTTTTTCGCCGAACTTAAACGCTTCGGTATCACAATTTGCCCAACTTCTTTTAGCTACGGAAATTACTCTGATTTACTAAATCCTATCGAAATCACTTCTGTTGAAATGATTGCTTCACAAAAAATAAATTTAGTTTTTTTAATTAATTATGTCAGAGCGCGCGTTGACGTTGGAGATTATCACACCGCTTATTCCATGATTTCAAAAATACCTGAAGCTGACAGAACCGAAGCCTGTCAGCATATTTTAAATCTTTGTTCTGATTTTTTTATTCACGCAAATAAACCATGAAAAAAGTCTTTCCTTTTGCCTGCTTTCAAGTTTTTTTCTTTGCCATGATGTGGATGTCAAAGACACTGCATCCGATTTTTTTTGAAAACCAGGGGCGTTTAGCTAACTTTGGTTTAAGCTATTCAGCGATGGCTTTAGCTGGTTACTTTTCTTTTTTAACGGGATCAGTAACCGATCGCTTAGGAGCGCGAAAAACTTTAGGTGTTGGCACTGTTCTTTACGGCTTGGGACTTTCGCTACGTGCTTACCCAAACGCAGCTGCCATCGCTCTACTGAGCGGGTTTATTTGTGGCATTGGCGCTGCAGCAACCCTAACCTCACTGCGCTTATGGATGCTTAATCTGTCTTGCGAAAAAACGCAAACACGTTGGATTGGTTTAAAATCATCAACCACAGCTCTAGGCACAGCGCTTGGTTGCGCCTTAGCCGGTTTTTTACCGGGGCTTTCTTTTATAAAAATCTCTGTGCAATATTTGCTTTTATCATCAGGTCTTTTACTATTTTTTTCAGGAGTTATCATTGTATCCAGATCAAAAACACAACACTCTCTAAAAACAACGAAGCAAAAATCTCCTTGGCATGACTTAAAAATAGTTTTTATAAAACACCGTGAGCTTAGTCTTTTTACGTCAGTAATTGGTGTGCTGACAGGTTTATATGTCAGCTTTATTAGCCCTTACTTGCCACTTATTATGAAAGACAAGGGGTTTACGATGAGTTCGATTGGTCTATCCATCGGCGCATTTTCACTCATTCGTTTTTTCGCAGATCCGCTTATTGCTAAATGGATTGATAAAAACAAATCAAACTCATTAACCATTTTTTTAGCGGCTGAACTATCTATTCTTGTTATTACCGGATTTTTTACTCTTTCGGTTTCAAAATACAGCTTTATTGTTTTTTTGGTTATACGCAGTTTAGCTTTGGGATTTTCAACAATTGCTGAAGAATTGTTGTGGATTCAAAAATTTCCTAAACAACTTGTAGGATTACTCTTTGGCTTAAATCAATCAGCATTCTTTATCGGCGACTTTTTAGGTGGATTAATAAACGGGACGCTTTATCAAAAATTCGGATTAGCGGCCTGCGTAGTTGTTGCTATCGCCACTATTTTAGTAAACTCATATCTTTTTATTGTTTTGTTTAGAAAAAAGAATTTAGCCACTCCTGAAATAGCAGTTACGACTTAATGTACGCACGGCTATTCACCGTGCGTTTGAATTTTTAACCCAGTAATTCAACTGCGGCTTTGGCAATCGCCGA
>CAMLRE010000284.1 GCA_946482355.1 uncultured Bdellovibrio sp. | reverse complement strand
AGCATCCAGTGGTATTGCATAAGCACTGAACCCATGGCGATAAATAAAGCTCGGAAAACTAAGGCGCCTAAAATACCCCAGAATAAAACACGATGCTGATAAAGTTTCGGAATCCCGAAGTACGCAAACACCACAGCAAAAACAAAGATATTATCAATAGCTAAAGACTTTTCGATCACGAAGCCCGTTAAGAATTCTAAAGCTGAAGTCTTAGCTTGTTCTGCAGCATCAAACCCCGGAATTGAAAGAAAGCGAGCATCTGTCGAAAACAGATGCTTTGTATAGAAATAAAAACCGACATTAAATAGTAAAGCTAAGCTTATCCACACGGTTGTCCACGCGGCCGATTCTTTAAAACTGACCACATGCGATTTTTTATGAAAGACGCCTAAGTCTAACGCGAGCATCGCTAAAACAAATAACGTAAAGCCTGCGTAAAACCACCAATACTCATTAAACGGAAATAGAACCACGGTATTCTCCTCTTATGGATTCAAAAGAATATCGTCTAAACCGCTATATCACTCAAATAGATAAAAACCTTGTTTAGTATCGCTTTTTACGATATCTGACTTAAATGACCCCATGGATCAACTACCATCATTTGTTTTATTTTAAAGTTATTGCTGAAGAAGGCACGGTTTCAAAAGCTGCTGAAAAGTTACGGATTGGTCAACCCACCCTTTCTGCGCAATTAAAACAATTTGAAGATTCTTTGGGAGTTCAACTTTTTGAACGTCAGCACAAAAAATTAATCCTGACCGAATATGGAAAAGTGGCCCTAGATTATTCAAAAAATATTTTTCGTCTTGGTTCAGAGATGTATGAAGTTTTGCATGACCGTTTTAAACCGTTAAAGCCAACTTTACATTTAGGCGCATTAGATAGCGTTCCGAAACAAATTGTTCTGCAACTGGCAAAACAAGCTTTAAAAATTTCACCTTGTCAGATTACTTTATCTGAAGGCAAGTTTGATGAGCTTCACCGCGAACTTACTGCCCACCGCATGGATTTAATTGTATCAAACTTTTTACCCAATGGTGTCAGCGGCAAAGGCCTTTACCCCCGGTCAATAGCAAAAAAGAATGTGGCTTTCTACGCAGCTCCTAAGTTTAAGCATCTTAAAAAAGATTTTCCGAAGTCTATTTCTGGTGCTCCGATGATTCTTCCGACTTACGACAGTAAACTTAGACAAGATCTGGATCATTGGGCCAAGCTTAATCAAATTGAAATGAATATCGTGGTTGAAACCCAAGATATCTCAGTTCAAAAACTAATGGCGACTCACGCGCTAGGCTTAATTCCAAGTACTGCCAATTCAGTAAAAGATGAACTTAGTAATTCTGAACTTATCGAAATTGGAAAACTTCAGGGTGTGCACGAAGAACTTTTTCTAGTAACTGCTCAACGTAAAATCGAAAATCAAATCGTTGCCGAGCTTAAAGAATCGTTTATAGTTTAATTTAAGGGGTCTTCTATGAAAGCTAAGGCGATTGTTGCATTTTTTATTTATCTTTTTGTGGCTCTAGTTTGTGCCTTTGCCACTTACAATAACCAGATGAAGCCTTTTGTGATGCACTTTATTTTAGGTATATTTGCTATCATCTGGTTGATTGTCGCCGTCTACGACAAAATGGCTAAAGCCACAGAAAATCTGCGTAAGATTTTTAAAAACGAAGATCTTAGATATGACTTTTTACAATGCATGTTAATGCTATTTCTTTTTGCCACGACAAATGAAGGTCCGCAAAAAGCTTTTGAAGCTGCGCTAAGTTTTTTATTAACGGCGTACATCTTTCAAGGAAAAGCTGAGAAACACGCCACAATCCCTACACCTGGCGAGATGTAGTGCCTATAAAAGTTTTTTTACAAGTTCTACCGAACGCTGAATTAATTCAAAAGACTGTTTATGTAAATAATCACTCTCTTTTACATAGTCCATATTGTGCTGCATATCTTCAGCCGACCAACCTAATGAGTGCGCCACAAACGGAAACGCCGGTGCTACGAATCCTAATTCTCCAAAGAACGAAAGCATTTGACCTGCGACAGACTGAATATTGTCTTGGCCGCCGGTAATAATAAATGAAGCGACTTTGTTTTGAATAAGCACACGATCTTTTAAAGTAATTTGGTTTTGTACGCTGTTAAGTCGTTCGGCCATTTTATAATACAGTGAACTGGCATTTCCCCAGCGAATCGGTGTTGATACGATAACGACATCAGCCCAGTGAACGAGATTTTCATAGACGATTTTCATTTCATCTTTTGGATCAATCTTTGTGATTGAACAAGGCCACGTGCAGGCTTTTTCTGATTTAGAATAAAATCCTTCACAATTTCTGAAATTTAAATCATTTAAAGAAATTAAACGTGTTTCAACATCAATAGAACTTTCAGCTTGTTTTAAAGCTGATTTTAATAATTCTTCTGAAGTTGAAAAGCGTGGATGATCTTTATCCATTGCGGTTGTTGAAATACCCAAAACACGAATTTTTCCGGGCTCACGTTTTGGTTCACGCCATAAATCAGGCCCTTCAGAAGGGCCTGTATCAAAATTTGCACGAACGCGGGTTGATTCGTTATTCATATCAATAAATAAAGAATCACCCTCGATTTTTAAAGGAAACTGCGGAACAGCTCCGCCATCAGAGGCAATCGGCGCAAAAGAATTATTTTCGGCTTTTCCGGTTTTATGATGAAATTCCCAGTAATGCCATGGGCATTCGATACACCCTTTTTTAAGTTTACCTTTAGCTAAAGGCCCACCCATATGGTTGCACTTGTTGTTTAAAGCACCAAATTTGCCTTCGTAATAACTAAGAACGATTTTTTTTGCACCGATAGAAAGCTCTTTTAAAAAGCCTGTAGATTCCATTTCGCGAATAAGTTCATCCACCTTACCAATTAAAATCCAATCAGGTGATTTAACTTCGCTCATAGCTTTCCCTTCTAAATGAAAGCTAAAGGATAATATTTTTTAGGTTTTAGACCAAGCCACGGCGAGTTGCTTCGCGAATAAGCTCTACACGATTAGAAACGTGTAGTTTTTGATAAATAATTTTCACGTAACCAGCTACTGTTTGGGCGCTTAATTTCATTTCGGCGGCTACTTCATTCACCGTAAGGCCACGTCCGATAAGAACCAAAGTTTCACGTTCGCGCGGACTTAAATTAACATCTGGTTTGTTTGGCGTATTTTCTTCGCGAAACTCTTGCAACAAGCGTCTAGCAATTGAAGCCGATAGTGGCGGGTTATTGTTTTCAATTAACTTTAAAGTATTTACTAAACTTGATTCGTCATCAGCTTTAAGTAAATAACCAAAGGCGCCGGCAGCCAAAGCTTTAAATAAAAAAGCATCGTCATCATAAATTGTTGCAACAACCGAAGGAACATCTGGTTTTTTATCTTTTAATTCACGAATCACATCAATGCCTGATCCATCCGGCAAACCAAGATCGACAATGCATAAACCTAATGGCGCATTTTTAAATTGCGAAGAATCGTTAATAATTGTCAGAGCTGATTTTAAATCTTGAGCCAACACTGTCGCAACGCCAGGAAATGCCACCTTAACTATTTTTGTTAAAAAGCTTCCTGTTTCAAGTTGATCTTCGACGATGAGACATGTTTTTCCGGTCATAAATTTAATTTCAACAAACTATACTGCGAAAGTACAGCGATGAAAATTTACCCCCGCGTTTAGGGGGTATTTCTTAACAAAAGTGGTAGAACAATAGACACACAGGCGTGCGGCATATTTTTAATTTCAAATGCACCACCAAGATCTGTCACTCGTTTGTTCAAACTTTTTAATCCGAAGCCCATGTGACCCTGAAAAACTTTTTCTGCAAAACCCTGCCCGTTATCTAAAGCGGTAATGTGAATCTGTTCAGGAGTTACTGTAATTTCAATTTCAAGTTTTGTTGCCTTTGAATGTTTAATACAATTACTTACTATTTCCCGA
>CAMLRE010000283.1 GCA_946482355.1 uncultured Bdellovibrio sp. | reverse complement strand
GAAAATTCAGCCGAGTTTGAAGTGACATGAAAGTTTTTACTGTCCATCATCTTGCTGGCTTCGATATTTGATTCGATATACATTTTATTTGCGACAAGGTCGATTTTAAAGCCGTTACCCGTAAGCTTAAAGCCCGCGCCATTTTTATCATCGGGGCCAAGCATACTTACCGGACTGTCACTGACAAGTTTTTTATCATCAGCAACATATTTTAAATCGTTAGTTTCAAACTGATAACCATTCGATGATTGCGTCACAACCTGGCCGCGAATCACCATGTTCTTAGTCTGCCCGTTGATTTCACCGACATCACCTGAAACAACGAAACTTGATTCGTTTTCGTTAAAGAATTCAACTTTTACTTTTTTCAAAACCCATAACTCATCACTTGAACCTGTGGCTTCGTCAGCATGCAGTTCCCACCCTTTTGAGTTATTCGAATTTTCAACTAAATGCACGCCCACCATCTTTTGTTCGACGGCTTTACGTTTTGGCGCTTCAATAGGATTTTTTTTCTTTTCAGCTTCTTGTTCAGCTTTTTCTTTTTCAGCTATTTTTTTTGCACGGCTGAGTTCAGATGGAGAAATCTCTTGGGGTGCCATTAATAAAGCCTGAACGAAAATCAGGCTTATCACCACAAAAAGAAAGATAGAAATTTTATTGAGTTTTAACTTCCTGAGTAGCATTTTTATTTTCTGCTTCTTTTGCTACTGCAAAATTAATTGGGCCTCCGCCGGCCTCGTAGATTGAATACATTACTTTTTTCAAAGTTAAATAATCCATATCTTTATCCGCTTGTAAAGTGACTTTTCTCCAAGCGTTCGGATCTACCTCTTCGTTACCCACAGTTTTATCAACTACGTTACGAATTTTATTCTGTAATTTAGCTTCTTGGTCGGATTTGGCTTTTTCAAGAAGTACACGCACCTGGTCACGTAAATTCGGGATAACCCAGTCTGTTGAAGCTTGCACTTCAGCAAACGTCGCAACCGGTGTTCTGTCGATCAAAACTTCTTTTGACGAAACAGTCACCACAACCGCCGGTTTTAATTCGTTAACACGTGCCGCTTTCGGAAGTGTTACTTCTTTAGGAATATAAAGAATTTCGCCCGTTGTATTGTAGTTTTGTAATAAGAAAATAACTAACACGGTGAACATATCAACCATCGCTGTTAACGACAGAATAGCTGTTACAGAACGTTTTCCACCGCGGCGTTTTAAAAGTCTGTGATAACGATGTCTTTGACCGGGTTTTTGAATTGCCATTAGTTAGGTCCTCCGGTTAATAACTCAGGAGAAAAACCTGCGCGTAAGCCTAAATCCATTGCGGTTACGACATGTTCATATTTAATTTCATTTTCGATGGCCATTTTAATGCCACCTTTATCCGGATACATTTGTTTTACTTTTTCTAAATCAGCAACTAAGGCTTCTTTATCGTATTCACCGTTTAACATCGGGATAGCACGAACATCTTTACCAACATAAAGAACGTATCCCGTGGCTTTAATATCCAAACGTAAAACTAAATCTTCAAGAGGTGGAGGAGTAATCACCTCTTGATTTGGATCTTTCGGCGATGCGAATGAAGCGCCCAATTGAATCATCGAAACTTGAGTCCATACGGCAGAGATCAATAGAAAGGTGATCAACACTGACATTAAGTCAATGAACGGAACTAGGTTCAGATCAAAATTTTTACTTCGTCCCCGGCCACCGGTTTCAATATGTGCCATTCGTTACCTCAAAAGTTACCTAGAAAATATTAAACAATTAGTCTTTCATTTTATCGCGATTAGCAGCTACTAAGTTCATTAGTGACATGCTTGTCTCGATCATTTCGTTCTCAGATTTTTGAATCATGTGCTGGAATAAACCGTAAGCTACGATAGCTACGATTGAAACCGAAAGACCAAAACCTGTACAGTTTAAGGCATGTGAAATACCTTGCGATAATAAAGTCGCTTTCGTTGCAGGATCTGCTGAAGATACTGCGCGGAATGAACCGATCATACCTAAGATTGTACCTAATAAACCCGCTAGTACGGCGATGTTACCAAATACCGCTAAGAATGAAGTCCAACCTTCTAACTTTGGCATTTCGCGCATAACTGCCGCGTCCATAGCTACTTGGATTTCCTCATCCGGGCGTTTATTTAAAGCGCCAACTAAACCTGCTTTAACTGTGTTTGCAAGTGGTGTTGGGCGAGAATCACAAAATGAAATCGCTTGTCTGATATCGCCACCAATGATCATACGGAAAACTTGGTCTGCGAATTCTTTTTTATCTACGCGTAATGATTTTAAAGTCATGAATCTTTCCACAACTAAAATCAAAGTTAATACCGCGATGAATGCGATGATGTACATTACGCTTCCACCTTCGGTGAACGCACGTACGATCGGATTCACGTTATCTGCTGTTGCTACTACTGCTGCTGTTGGTTCCACTATACTCTCCTCGTATAATTATCTTTGACCCTGAAACAAGAACGGATAAACGGCTTCAGCCATTGCACCCGGAGGTGGTTCAGGAAATCTTAATGTTAATAATCTTGCACGTACACACTCTTCAACTGCTGCATTACCCAGTGTTGATTTGTCTTTAAGTACGCGGGCATTTTTTGCGATCCCTTTTTCATGGATTTCCCACGAGATCACAACTTTACCTTCTAACTTAGTATCTTTTTTGTATTCACGGTCGTAACAAGCTTTGAAAGATAAAAGCGCTGATCTTACCGCACGGCGAACAGCTTCTTTATCGATTGAACCGATAAATTCTTCTTCTGCTCCACCCGCTTGAATCGCGACTGAATCTTTATTACCAAAACCAGATCCGCCAGTTCCTGTGCCGTAACCAGAACCACCTTTAGTTCCCACTCCAGCGATACCTTGAGTCGCAGTTCCTTTACCGCCCGCTCCCGTATCTTTGAATTTTGAACCTAAGTCATTTCCAGCACGGTTTTCGTTAAAGCCTGAAGCACCGGTTGCTTTTTCACCGGCACCTAACGCTTCACCAGAACCTGAATAAGCTTTATCTAACTGCGAACGTGCTCCACCTGAACCGAACGCTGAAAGAAGACCCGCATTTGTTGGATCTGGTTCTTTCGATTGCGCATTCGCTCCTGCTTTAGGACCTGTCTTAACAGCTCCACCTTGCTTAGTTGAAGTGAACATTTTTGTTTTAAGCTTAGAATCTTTCGGTTTAACTTCGCTTGCGCGCCCAGATGATGAAGCCGCTTGAGCTTTTTGCTCTTGCTTATTCGGATCACCTTTAGTTTTAACCTCTTGAACCTTGTCAGTGATAGCCACTTTTTTCGGTGGTTCAGGTGGTTTTGGCGGCGGCGGTGGTTGTACCTCTGGCGGTTTAGGCGGTGGTACCGGAATCACTGGAGGATTTACCGGAACCGGTGGTTTATTAAAAATCACCTGCGCTACACGCTGAACTTCTTCTTCTTGTTCAGTCGCCTTCGGTGCAAGAACCGACATGATTAAACTTAATAACACCGCAAAAATTGACGCCGCTAAAATTCCTGTGAACTCTGAAGATGTTAAAATCAACGGAGAATCTAAAGGAATCAGTTTTGTCTTCGGTGCAAAACGAATTGCTAATTGCATGCCGTTTGGTAACTGCACGAATAAAACTTCGTTTTGTTGTAAGCGGTAATTTGATTCTGATAACACCATGATGTCTTCAGCACGGTGAACTTCAGATTTCATATCTTGAGTCATGCGAACCACAACACCAGATGAGCAATCTAACATCACCCAGTCTTTAGGAGCAGCCCCTTGCGGTAACTGAATCGCCTGATCAGGACCTGATCTATATTGGCCAGTGGGTTCGAAGTGGTGAGTTGATAGCACACGTTCTTTCCACGATACGATCACTTGCACTAAACTTCCTTGGCCTGGCTTAATGAACTCATTTAAATTCTGATGTTCGCTGCCTGGGGCAAAAGTTTTTTGATTTTTAGATTTTTTAATGCGAGTGTAAGCAGCGC
>CAMLRE010000282.1 GCA_946482355.1 uncultured Bdellovibrio sp. | reverse complement strand
TGGCACACAAACAAACATGAACGCCAACGAAGTTATCGCAAACCGTGCGATGACAATGCAAGGCTTAACTTTACCAAACAAAGCCGTTCACCCGAACGATGATGTAAATAAAGGTCAATCTTCAAACGACACTTTCCCAACAGCGATGCATATCGCCGTTGCCGATCAAGTTCACTCACGTTTAATTCCGATGTTAGCTCACTTACACAAAGCTTTAGAGCAAAAAACCGCTGAGTTTCGTGATATCGTAAAAATCGGTCGTACTCATTTAATGGATGCGACACCGTTAACTTTAGGCCAAGAATTTTCTGGTTATACAACACAAGTAAAAAACGGCATTCAACGTATTAAAAACACATTGCCGCATATTCACGAGTTAGCTCTTGGTGGTACGGCAGTTGGCACAGGCTTAAACACGCACGTTGATTTCCCGAAAAAAGCAGCTGCAGCTATTGCTGCTGAAACACATATTCCGTTTGTGTCAGCTCCAAATAAATTTGAAGCTTTAGCGTCGCACGATGCTTTAGTTGAACTTCATGGCGCTTTAAAAACTGTGGCCGTTTCATTAATGAAAATTGCCAACGACATTCGTATGTTGGGTTCTGGCCCTCGTTGTGGTTTTGGTGAATTAAATTTACCAGAAAACGAACCAGGTTCTTCAATCATGCCGGGTAAAGTAAATCCAACCCAATCTGAAGCGATGACAATGGTGTGCGCGCAAGTTCTTGGTAACGATGTGGCTGTTAACGTTGGTGGAGCTACTGGGCATTTTGAATTAAATGTATTTAAACCAGTTATTGTGTTTAACTGCTTAAACTCAATCCGCTTGATTGCTGATGCGTGTGAATCTTTTGCCGACAACTGTGTTGTGGGTATTACAGCAAACACAACTCAGATTAAAAAACACTTAGATAATTCTTTAATGTTAGTTACTGCACTTAATCCGCATATCGGTTATGATAATGCAGCTAAGATTGCTAAGACAGCTCACAAAAATGGAACAACTTTAAAAGAAGAAGCTGTAAAGCTTGGCCTTTTAACTGCCGAAAAATTTGATGAGGTTGTTAGACCTGAAACAATGATTTCTCCCCTTGGCGCAGCCAAGCACTAATAGGTAAGTAATAAGTTGACGCAAATTAATCCGTTATTAAAAAAGGCGACATGGATGGAGTCGGGCGATATTCGCCCGTACGTATTTGTTCGTCCTGAAAATCAGATTGCTCAGCCGGGAACCCGTCATCATTTGGATTGGTTTGTTCACGAGCCGATTTACAAAAATCCGTTAAACTTAAATGAACTTCCTTTTGCTGATGCGATTTATCAGATTGAATGGAAGTCTTTTGGTAAACAGGATTTAGCAATTCCTCGCTGGGTATTTTATGATTGCGCAGCCATGCCGGGTTTTATTGCGGGTTTTGCCGGTCGCACAAGTAAGCTTCCAAAAAAATTACTTGAGATGTTAAATGTTCCTGAAACTGAAGAGTGGTGTCCGCTTTCTTTATTCATTATTATTCCAACGATGCATAAAGGTGAATGGGTGGCCTACGATCTTTGTTCGGTGAATTCATTCTTACCTAAAGAAGAGCAGTATTACGGTTTAGGATTTTTATCTAAGGCCTTTGCACTTTGGTATGCGAATGTTGAACAGTGTTCGGGAATGACTCAATGGGGTTCGCCTTCATTAAAATTACATTCGCACTACGGCCACTTAGAAATGATTGGTTCATACGCGCCACTTCACACCCACGCAAAAACAATGACTTATCGTTGTGAAGTTAACACTGACTGCTGGGAAAAATTCTTTACTAAAGAAGAAGATTTGGCGTTTTTAGAAAAGTTTGGTCCGTCAGGACGTACGGTTGATCCGAAAAGTGAACAATCGATGATAGAAATGCAAAATTTAATTCAAGCAAATTCGGGCCCTTATTATTTAAGTGCTTCAGAGATTGCGACGAAAGATTTAACTGCGCCTTTAACTGTGTACCATTTAAAAAAAGAACGCTAGGCTACGCCTAGACAGAAAGAAATTAGAATGAGCAATCTTACATTACCACCTGTCGCAAAATCGTTATACTATATGTGCAAAAAATGCGAAGGTGAACGTTTCCACCGTGTTTTAGCGCATAAATCATCAACGAGTGCAAAAATTGAATGTGAAATTTGTAAGTCTGTAAAAACTTACACTTTACCTAAAACGGGTTCTGATGCTCCAAGCGCGCGCCGTTTATCAGGTGCTGCGGGTGCATCGGCTGCCAAAAAAGCGGCGTCATCAGCTCGTTCACACACAGGCAATTACGAAATTTACAATTCAAATGCTTTGGGTTTAGAAGCTACGCCTTATTCAATTAAGGGTAACTTTAAAGAATCACAAAAATTAAACCACGTAAAATTTGGTATTGGTTTTGTGATCAAAGCTTACAGCGATAAAGTTGATGTGATCTTCTCTGACGAAGTTCGCACATTAATGCACAACCGCACATAGTTTTTTGAATTTGCCGTGAGTAAGTGGACCGAAGGACTTAATCCAGAGCAGGGCGATGCCGTAAATCATAATTACGGCCCGCTACTTATTTTAGCCGGAGCCGGCTCGGGTAAAACTACGGTTTTAGTTTCTCGCACAGGGCGATTAATCGAAGATAAAATCGCCAAAGCTGAACAAATTTGTGTATTAACTTTTACCAACAAAGCCGCACGTGAATTAAAACACCGTGTGTCTGTAAAAGTAGGGCCAAAAGCTAAAGGTTTATGGGCTGGAACATTTCACTCGTTTGGTCTTCAGTTACTTCGTAAAAATCATAAGCTGTGTGGTTTACCTTCACAGTTTGGTATTCTAGACCAATCAGATTCTCAGGCGATCTTAAAAGATTTAGCTAAGAACCTTCGTAATACGACAAAAGATAAATTTGATTTCTCAAAAGTGTTAGAGTGCGTAAACCTATTACGTGCGAAAAAATCTTTACCCGTTGATCAGTTAGTTGAATATCACGAAATGGCCGAAGCGTTAGCTCCTGGTTATGAAAAAGAATTGTTACGCTTAGGTGTTGTGGATTTTGAAGGTTTATTGCTTGAACCTTTACGTTTATTTAAAGAACACCCTGAAGTGTTAGTGCAAACGCAAGAACGCTTTCAGCAGATTATGGTGGATGAGTTTCAAGACACCAATATCGAACAAATGAAATTAATCCGCCAGATTTCTGATTCACACCAAAACCTAGCGGTGGTGGGTGATGACGACCAGTCAATTTACGGTTGGCGTGGGGCCGAGATTAAAAATATCTTAGATTTTCCGAAAGACTGGAAGAACTGCCAGGTTATTAAATTAGAGCGTAATTACCGTTCAAGTTCTTCGATTTTAGATTTAGGTAATGCCGTGATCGCTAAAAATGAAAAGCGTCATGGTAAGATTTTACGCTCTGAAAAAAAGAAAAAATTAGAACACCAAAAGCCTGAGGTTTTCATTTTAGAAAATGAAGACGAAGAATCAGACTTTGTTTGCCGTGAAATTCAAACGATTAAGGCTGCCGGTGGTAAAAATAAAGATATCGCAATTTTATACCGCTCAAATACGCAAGGTGCGTTTATCGAAACAGCTCTTCGTAAAAGCCAGATTCCATACTCGATCACGGGCGGTACATCGATTTTTGATCGTAAAGAAGCTAAGGATTGGTTAGCGTTTTTAAAACAATCGTTAAACGATGACGAAGTTTCGTTTCGCCGTATTGTGAATCTTCCGCCACGTGGGTTAGGTGATAACACCTTAGATAAGTTAATTACTTATGCTGAAGAAGTTGGGCTTAATTTACCGCAGGCTTCTAAAAAATGGGATAAAGCAGGTCTTCCAGAAGATAAAGGTCAAATTTTAGATACGTTTAACGACTGGATTTGGACATTTCCAACGCGTTTATTAGACGACACGACCATCGGAGCTACGATTTCGCAGCGCTTTGAGTTTCTTGTGCGTGAAATCGGCTACCGTGATTATTTACTAAAAAATTCTGAAGGTATGGCT
>CAMLRE010000281.1 GCA_946482355.1 uncultured Bdellovibrio sp. | reverse complement strand
CGATAGTCCTGAACGGATCTTCATAAAAATATCAAAATATAGATACGCTGGATCTGGATTCGGCTGTTGGGTGTGATCCGGTAAGAACTTTAAACTGCCCGTGCGGAGCAATAGGTTTTTAATTTCAGGATTTTGTAGAACTTTTTGTTCTGAAGCCCGGTAAATAATGTTGTAGTGCTCAACCTTACCCGCTTCAGTTTTATATTCGATTTTTTTACCTTTATATGTGATCCACTTAATACCTAACTGTTTCATGTTAGCATTAGCTGCATCGCCAGCAGCTTTAGATTCAAAGCCCGACATTTTGTAAACCTGCTCACGCGTGTAAGGCCAAACAACGTTCGGATCTTTTAAACGTTCGTCGTTTGGGCCTTCTGGATATTTCATTCCCTGCCAGAGCCCCTCAACACTGGCGTAATGAATTCCATCCATTTCAAAATGAGCTTCAGATAAATTAGAGAAAACACCTAGTTCAGTGCGCTTAGAAAGAATAACTTCACCTTTTGAGCGATCAGCGGCTTGCGGAGCAATTTCCCAGCTTTTTAATTCACTTGGTGGAATAAACACCCACCATTGATCAGGGTAATTGTCGTTAACTTTTGAATCCTGTGCAGTTGCATGAATGCAACCACACAATAAAAGAACTGATAGAAGGCGAAAGATATTTTTCATCGCTGAAATCACTTATCGATTACTTGATATTTAAGTCTTTAATGATTTTACGAAGTGGAGTGTCGTAGATGTACGTACCGTAGTTTAAACCACCGCCGTTACCATCAGCTTTACCACCATCATGAATACCTACTACTTTTAAAGTGTAGTAATTGATGATTGTTGCACCAGATGAACCTGGGTTTGTGTCACAAATGTGGTGAATTAAAGCCGGATCAAAATCAGAGTCTTGAACTTTTTGAATTTTACAAGATTGTGACCAACGTAAAGGTAACTCTTCTGGATGAGAGAAGATCGTTACTTTTTCGCCAACTTTAGCGCGTTTGTATAAATCAGCTTTGATCGCCACTGGAGGAACTGGGCTAACCTTTAATAAAGCGTAGTCCATTTTCTCTGTTCTTTGCGCCATAATGATTTTTTCACATTTAGAAGTTAAGTAAGGCTCTTTACCTTCGCGGTAACCCCATTGGATTTCATTTTCAGCACCTGGGCAGTCTTGATTTTCGATCGGTGTAGGACCCGCCCAAAAACAGTGACCTGCAGTTAATACATAACCATCACCGATGTGAGTTGCAGTACAACCCATACCTAATTTACCAAAAGCATCTACTAAAGATTTGAATTTAGCAGGTACGTTTGTCGCTTCAGCGTTTACGGCGATAAGGTCATCTTTTCCAATGATTTTTTCGATATCGCTGTCGGCTTTAACAGTTTGTGATCCCATCACGACTACTAAAGATAAAGCTGCTACTGATAATTTAACGAGTGCTTTCATTTTAACCCCCTTCGTGGGTGTAAGGTCTCTGGTGGTTCCAGAGACGCACTAGTAGTACCCAGATTGGAACCATCTGAAAAGTAAAAATTGCACGCGAGCAGAAGAAATCTTAACGATTAGACGCATTGAGTTGTGGCCCCAAAAATGAGGTTAATTCTGAAATGTTCTTAATTAAATGTAAGTAGCCGAAAGCACGTAAGGAAAATCGAAATCTTTACAAATCTGCTCATTAAAAGTGATCTCTACCGCACGCAGTGCTAACGGGCCGAACGGCCACTGGCTGTGGTTCAGCGTCACTTTCGAGCCGTACAATTGATCACCCGCAATCGGAAATCCATGACGGCTGAGCTCTAATCTTAACTGATGAGCACGGCCAGTAATCGGGAACATATCCCACTCGTTAAATTCACCGCGCTTACCCTGATAAATCGCTTTTGTTTCTGAATGATCGCCATGCGGAGATTCAAATGAACGGCGTTTACCACGCAGAATTTTCATCTTCCAATTAAATTCTGAACCCGAAGTTAAATCTAATTTATCTTTAGCCGCAGGCACATTCGCTGGCCAGTGAGAGAAATCCTGATTCAATGTAAGAGCTTTATATTTTTTCTGAAGTAGTTTTTTAGAAAACCAATCTTGCGAAGCTTTGTGCCCGCGAGAATTTTTCGCAAACAAAATTAAACCACTGACTTCTAAGTCTAAGCGGTGCACCGGAAAAATTTGAATGTTCTTTTGTTTTTGTAATTCCAACCCCAAACAAGGGCGATCACTTTTATGACGATCAGGAACACTTAACACGCCTGCGGGTTTATCACAGGCGATAAAGTCGTTGTTTTCAAAGATAACTTTGATGATCGACATTATTTTTTCTTTAAACCCACAAGAAAAATTTCTTTTGAAATCTTACGAGTCGAATCAGGTTTAACAGCTTCGAATCTTTGAAAATCTTTTTTGATTTCTTCGCGAAGTTTAGAAAAGTCGTCTGAGTGAAATAGCTTACAAACAAAGTGCCCATCTTTACGTAAAAACTTGCGAGCCACATTAAGAGCAATTTCACAAAGTTCATACGAACGAGCTTGGTCAGTAAAACGAATGCCCGTCGTTTTTGGGGCCATATCTGACAATACAACATCAAATGGTTCGTTAAACCCGTACTCTTTAAAGATTTCTTCAAGGTTAATATCGCGTAAATCGGCCTGAATAAATTTGGCATTACTCATGGTTTTTGCCAATTTTTCTGGAATTTCAGTTAAGTCAGCCCCCAAAAGGCGACCGTTTGGACCGATCTTTTTTGAGCAGTACTGTGACCACGACCCAGGAGATGCGCCAAGATCCAAGATCTTTTGCCCCGGAGAAATAATTTTAAATTTTTGATCAATCTCTTCAAGTTTAAAAATGGAACGAGCGACAAAGTTTTGCTCTTTAGCTTTTTTAAAATAGTGATCCTGTACCTTATAACTCATGAGCCACGATATACTAAACCTTTAGACTTATGTCACAGTTTCAATGTATAATGGCCATATTATGGAACTTATCTGGATTCTTATTGGATTTTTTGCACTATGTACTATGGTTTTTATCGTGATCGCGATCTTTTTACCTGAATGGGTGGGAATCACCGGCAAAAAAGCCCTAGAGATCCAAAAACACCAGCACAGCGAGCCGTCTGAAGATAAACCTCAAACGACTGCTGACAACAAACCAAACGCTTAAGTTTTACTTTCAGCCGGTCGCACCTTTACGCGTGTTAAGAAGTAAATTCCGCACACGAATAATAACAATAAACTTAAAATTGTCTTTTGCGGATGCCCAAACACTCTTGCTGTCACGGCCATTAACAATGGCCCAAGCACCGAAGCAAATTTTCCTAAAAGATTAAAAAAGCCAAAGTACTCGCCCGCTTTTTCTGATGGAATTAAATACGCAAATAACGAGCGCGAAAGCGCCTGTACGCCCCCTTGAGCTAAACCAATGAGCACAGCCATAGCGTAAAAGTGTTCTGGTTTCGTCATCACCGAAGCTCCCATGACTACGCCTGCGTAAATTAACAAACAGCCAATAATTACTTTTTTACTTCCATATTTGGTAGCTAACCAGCCAGTACCGTAAGCTGCCGGAAAACCCACGAATTGTACGATCAATAAAGACTTAATTAAATCAGCCGCTTCAAAACCGATCGAAATACCGAAATCAACGGCCATTGACATTACCGTGGCTACGCCATCGATATAAAACCAGTAAGCAACGATGAATAAAAATAAATTTTTTTGATGAAATAGCTCTAAGAAAGTTTTTTTAAGCTCATTCATTGATTTAACAAATAACTGCACGGCTGTTTCATCAGTCGGCATGGCTTCTGGCTCCGGCACGAATAAAAAATTCGGAATAGAAAATATTAACCACCAGATTGAAACCGTTAAAAACGACCAGCGAACACCTTCAGCGCCACTGCTTAAACCAAAAAATTCTGGTTTTTGAAACATTAAAACATTCACTAAAAATAATAAGCCACCGCCTAAATATCCCATTGAAAAACCAAAAGACGAAACCTTGTCGTATTTCTCCGGA
>CAMLRE010000280.1 GCA_946482355.1 uncultured Bdellovibrio sp. | reverse complement strand
GTGCTCTTCCGATCTCTTCAAAAAGAGCTTGTCCGTAATGCAACACAGAAGCTGCCGGATCTAATGCAAGTGGACCATAAGGAAGAATTTGAGAATCGTACCATCCCTTAGCATCGCTATATTTCGCCACGAACATATGATCAGTAAAATATTGGCCAAAGCCTAAATTATTCGCGTCAGGTTTTTTAAGGGGCTGCGTCGTTTTTGTGACTGAAATTGGGGCTAAATTCATGGGCGTATAGAATCACACCACTGCTTGCCTTGACAAGATTTTTTATCCCCCCAGATAATGATTTTCTGACGAGAGGAAATACCATGCGTATTACGTTAACTGCCCTGCTGTTTTGTCTGCCTGCATTCGCCACAGCAAACGCTGCTGAGAAGCCGCAAACTATCGAATGCCCATTAAAAGTGCCAGTAAGTTTTAAGCCTGAAAAAAGCATTCCGACGATGCAATTCCGCGATTTTGAAACTGATACCATTGAGTTCCAACGTCTTGAAATGTTTGATCAAGATCCTAAAAAGAAAATGTCGTTAAAACCTGATAACGGCGATGCACCTCCTCCGCACACCTGGACAATTAAACCTACAGAAGAGAAAAAAGAAGACGGAACCCCGGCTTGGCAACAAACTGCGACTGAAAAACCAAAGGCAATTATTCCTTGGTTAGTGTGCTACTACGGAAAAAACAGCAAACAACTATTCGTTAAACGTTTTGCAAAAATTCCATCATCTTGCACAACTCAAGCTTCAAAAACGAATCCTAAAATTTTTAACACTGTAGTTTGTAAATAATGTTAGAAATATTTGTCGTCGCATTTAGTATTTTAGCTAACGCCGTTTTATCTGGTTTAGAGATGGCGTTTGTCACCGTATCTAAAGCACATTTAAAAAAGTTAGCCGCCGAAGGATCAAGTTCTGCGGCCCGTGTCTTAAAATTAAAAGCCAATCCAGAACGTACACTTTCAGTTCTTCAAGTGGGTATCACTTTAGTGGGCGCTATTTCAGCGGCTGTTTCCGGCGCCAGTGCTGAAGAGCATTTAAGCCCATGGATTATGGCGAAGCTTCCGATGCTTAGCGAAGAAGTGGCTGAATCACTCAGTATCGCGGTTGTGGTTTTACCCTTAACTTACATCAGCGTTGTGGTCGGTGAACTTGTTCCGAAATCAATCGCCTTAAAATTTCCGGTAAAATTAGCTTTAGCTGGCGGCTTACTGTTAATGGTCATGGACCGCGTATTTGCACCGTTTGTTGTGATCTTTGAGTATTCGACAAAATTTATCACTAAAATTTTATTCGCAAAAATTTCTACAAAAGAAAATGTCGATACATCTCAAGAAGTTGACCTTGATAATTTAAATGAAACACACAAACAGTTTGTCTTTAATTTAATCGGTGTTGATAAACGTAAAGTCAAAGATGTCATGCTTCCGTGGGATCAGGTGAATAAAATTAATCTTCTTGATCATACACATGATGTTTTTGAAATGATTAAAACGCACAAAAACACGCGTCTTCCGGTTATGCACGAAGATAAGGTCGAAGGCATTTTATACACCAAAGAATTTATCTCTGAGCCTGAAGTGGCTAAAATGGATTGGACAAAGCTGATTCGTAAAGCCGAATATATTTCGCCAACTGAACCAATTGTTAATGCTCTTAAACGTTTACAACAACGTAAGAGCCATATGGCCATTGTTCGTAGCGGTGACAAGCTTTTAGGTATTATTACGATGGAAGATATCTTTGAAGAAGTGATTGGCGATATTTACGACGAATCTGACGAAACACAAACTCTGTTATCTTCAAATTCAAAAATCAGAAATCAAAATTTTAAATTCTAATATGAGCACTGAAGAAACCACACTTTTTGAACAGCTTGGCGGCAAAGAAACGATCGAAAAACTTGTCGAACGTTTCTACCACTACATGGATACATTACCTGAAGTTAAAGATATTCGTGATCAACACGCTCCTGATTTAACAGAAGCTCGTGATAAATTAGTGATGTTTTTAACAGGCTGGTCTGGTGGGCCACAAATTTATATCGAAAAATTCGGTCACCCGAGATTACGTATGCGCCACATGCCATTTAAGATCGGTGAAAAAGAACGTGATCAATGGCTTTACTGTATGTTTAAAGCTTTAGAAGATGTTGTGCCCTCTGAACAGCTTAAGAGCGATCTTAAAAAAAGTTTTGCTCATATAGCTGATTTCATGCGAAACCAGCCACCGCAAGGTTAATTACTCGATCAAACCACCGTTACGATTTGGATCTTCACCGCTTGATGAACCCACATCACGTTCCGCCGGTTTAACATCGACCGGGCCCGGGCGGAATCCGCCGAAGCCACCTTGGCCTCCTCCCGGAAATCCACCGAACTGAAAATTCATAAAATTAAATTTATGTAAACGGGGCTGAAGGTAAATACTTTTCTCGCCAGAAAAACTGTGAACCACAGAGTAAAAAAGATAAACCCAGATAAACATGGTGTAATCAAGTAACCCTAAACAAAGAACCACCGCAGTCCATTTTAAACGTGTCACACCGGCAAAAACCGCAAAGGCGCCAAGCACTGAACCAAATAGTAAACTTTCACCGTAGAACTGCGCCCCGGTTACGCCTAAACCCACGCCGACTAAAACTAATGGCACGTACTCGCCGCCAAAAAATCCAAGCGAGACACACAGTAAAGTTAAAATCAGTTTTAATAACACTAACTGCATATCGTAAGCCGTCATTAAAGAACCTGAACTAAAACGTTCAACTAAATCTAAACTTAAACTTTGTAAAACACTTATATCAGGATTATAAAGCGCATAACCAATAGCTCCTGACATCGCAATCGCCCAGATAATATTTTTCGTGGCAAAAAAATCAGATAAGAAAAAATAACCCTTCTTATACAGACGCGAAATATAACCGATGATCATTCCTAAAACGAAAATAAAGAAAAAACGTTTTAACCAAGATTCACTATCAGGAATTGTCACAGCCGAAAGTAAATGCGGAAATTTAACCGATTGAAGAATCAAAATCGCCACCCACGCGCCAAAAAACGTCCACACTTTTTGTGAAAACTGCGTGCTGTACATTTCGATAAGAAAAATAATACCGACCCATTTGTTTCCGGTAATAGCCGCAAAACCAATACTTGCAGCGACTGGCCCCCAATATTTAAGACTTAAATTAAAAAGTCTGGCAACACCTGTCGTTGTTAGAACGATCACACCTTCGCGGCCAACGCTCGCACCAAAGATATGGCTTAAGCTTGCTCCCACGAAATGATAAACCGCTTTCCAACGGTTCCAGAAAAAGTTTTTTTCTTCGGTCATTTCGTGAAGGTCTTTAACTTTGTGGGGGTAATACAAAGTTTTCTTTTTGAGTAAAACCGTTAAGATAAATAAAATTGGAAGACCTAAAACAAGTTGTGGGTATTGCTGACGTAACTCGCCAGAGAAATTCACTACGGTTTGAAAGCCGTAACTAAGCCCCGCGGCTGCGGCACCTAGAAGTAACGCCAAAATAAGATTTAATGGGTTCATGTGTTTTGTTTTCTCACATTAATCATCATATAGCCAATCACAATCCAATAGAAGCGATCGGCCATACCACCTAATGAGAGATGCACATGATAGATAAACAGAATCGGTATGTGCGTTAAGATATAAATAGCTAATATTTTAAACTCTGGCGGAGCCGATCTTAGTTTTTGAAAACTAACTGCAATTAACCCTGCAAAACCGATAAAAACGATCGCGATAAAACCGATACCGCCAATCACTCCCGCTGAAACTAAAATATTATGCGGATCTTTGTTGGCGTTATACTGGCCTACTTCTGTTTCGTTAATTTCTCCAAATTTAGATAATAACCCTTGGCCGATGATTGGATTTTTCGAAAAGATTTCGTAACCACGTTCAAATTCACTAAAACGCGAAGCCACTCCGTCTTGCGCCGCACGTAAACCCACAGCACTTTCACCGCGCACAACCTCAAGCGCATAGTTACTGATG
>CAMLRE010000279.1 GCA_946482355.1 uncultured Bdellovibrio sp. | reverse complement strand
GCCAAACAACTAACGGAAAGTGCTCATCTAGTTTTCCAGAAATAACTTCGTCAGCCGCTTTAATGATGAACTCAGCTTTTTTAGAATCTAACAAACCAAGATCAGCGTTTGTCATCGCCGCAGCTTTTTTTAAAACGCCCAAAGCTTTGATCATCTCGCGTGGAAAACGATCGCCACCGATTTTAAAATTTTCAGTTGAACGTTGAGTTTGCGCTCCCCAAAGTGCATGCGCTGGAACTTTAACATCACCCATCGTGTCTTTTTCGATACGAAATTCATTGCTCATTTTATTCCTTTATCGTGTCTGCGACACGAATTTCTTTTTAGATTTTTTATTAATAATACTTTTTTCACCACGAACAACCTGACCTACTGAGGCCTGGTCCGTTGGATAGATAACTAACTCTTGAATATTAACATGCGCAGGTTGGCTCAAACACCATAAAATATTGGTAGCAATATCAATGGGGCTTAGTGGCATCATGTCAGCATAGACCGCGTCGGCTTTTTGCTGATTTCCTAAGCGAACAAAACTAAATTCCGTATTAACCATGCCGGGCTCAATGTTCGTTACACGAACACCTGTGCCTTTAAGGTCCATACGAAAGCCTTCAGATAAAGCACGTACCGCAAACTTGGTCGCACAATAGACAGCGCCACCTTCATAAACCAATCGTCCTGCCACTGATCCTAGATTTACAATGTGCCCCTGATGCTCAATCACCGATTCAAAAAACTCGCGCGTAAGCCATAAAAGGCCTTTCACGTTCGTATCAATCATCACATCCCAGTCTTTTGTTTTTGCATCTTGAACTAATTCTGTTCCCGCAGCGAGTCCTGCATTATTTACTAAAGAACCCACTGAAACTTTTTTCATGGCTTTGATTTTTTTCGCCGCTAATAAAACAGATTTTTTGTCAGCGATATCGCAAGACACAATCTGCACATCAGGAGAACCCAACTTTAAACATTGTTTCTGAACTTTTTTAAGACGCTCTAGTCTTCGAGCCACAAGAACTAAGGATTTTTTTTCTTTAGCCAGCAAATAACTTAACTGTTCACCGATACCTGAAGAAGCGCCGGTAATCAGAGTGTGAGACATATTTTTCATAGGCCAAAATATTAGCCCACAAGAGGCTACTGATGCAAATGAACGATACGTGTTTTTGCATGCTCTTCTTCAAGTTTTTCTGAAACAAAGTGACGATGGCAGTCTGAATGATCAGCTTCAAAGCATAACAGAGCCATATTCTCGCCCTTAGCTGATTTATAGAGCTTTTCTAAAGACATTTCAGCTTTTGGTAAGATTTGATCTTCGTAACGTTTAAACATTTTTTCGCGAGTCATTTTATGCTCTTTGGCAAGCTTTCGCCAAGCCGAAGGCACCCCAAGCTCGGGATAATGATTATAACTGATGCCATAATGACTTAAAGCTTCGGCCAATTTATTTTTTGAAAATCCCTTTTTACGACTGACAGGATTTTTTCGCACATCAGCGATTAAAGAGATTTTTTTCTTCTTAAGAAATTCGCAGAATTCTTTAATATCAAAACCTTCATAACCAATCGTATAAATTTTCATAAACTTCACCTTTGCATTTTGTGACTGCAATATCTGTGCTTCTGTGTTAGCAATTAAAGTATGAAATATTGGCTAATGAAATCTGAACCAGATGTTTTTTCGATCGATACTTTAAAAAAAGATAAAACCACTTGGTGGACAGGTGTACGTAACTACACAGCCCGCAACAATATGCAGGCTATGGAATTAGGCGACATGATTTTATTTTACCACTCAAACGCAGAACCATCGGGCGTGATTGGCCTAGCTGAAGTGAGTAAGTTAGCCGCTCCTGATCAACTTCAGTTTGATAAAAAATCTGAATACTATGCTGAAAAAGCTACTAAAGAAAAACCGATCTGGTTTTGCACTGAAATTAGGTACAAATCAAAATTCGACCAATTAGTTTCATTAGATCAAATTAAACATGATCCTAAGCTAAAAAACATGGCTTTACTTAAACAAGGACGACTTTCAGTTAGCCCTGTCTCTGAAGCTGAATTCAAACATATTTGCAAACTGGGCGAAAAGTAGTTATTGCTTTGGCATGTCAGACAAACAGGCCAAACTATTCTTAGCTCCCATGGAAGGCGTCACCGATTGGGCGATGCGCGACCTGCTAACAAGTCTTGGCGGTATTGATCAATGCGTAACTGAATTTTTACGCGTGACCGACAAACTTCACCCCTACAAAGTTTTTGAAAAAAATTGCCCAGAATTAAAAACCGGATCAAAAACAAGATCAGGCACAACGGTATTCGTGCAACTTTTAGGTGGCCAAGCCTTGCCGTTAGCAGAAAACGCGTTACGCGCCCACGAAATGGGTGCTGCGGGAGTTGATTTAAATTTTGGTTGCCCGGCAAAAACAGTCAACCGTCACGACGGTGGCGCAAGCTTACTTAAAAGCACCGACAGAATTTATAATATTGTAAAAACAGTGCGTGACGCAGTTCCAAGTACAACTCCGGTAACAGCTAAAGTGCGTTTAGGTTTTGATGATCCATCACACTGTTTAGATAACGTGAAAGCTTGCGAAGATGCGGGTGCTACTTGGGTGACTGTTCACTGCCGCACAAAAACTGATGGCTACAAACCACCCGCTTACTGGGAGTGGATTCCAAAAATCAAAGAACGCACCAAAGTAAAAATCATCGCCAACGGTGAAATCTGGAATGTAAATGATTTCGAAAAATGTAAGTCTCAAACAAATTGCGAAGATTTTATGATCGGCCGCGGAGCTTTAAGAAACCCTTACGTATTTAAAGAAATTAAAAATCACGTACAGCAACAAAACCAATTGATCTCAAATGTTCCGTTGAATTCCCCGAATTCGTTAGATCTCATCGTTCCGTTTTTTGATGCGTGCACGGTGTATGTGAACGAACATTTCGCGACAGCACGAACAAAACAGTGGCTAAGCCAATTACGTCTGGCCTCACCCCGCGCCCGCGAAGTTTTTGACCAAGTCAAAATCCACAAAAAACCAGTGGAATTTAAATCCCACCTAGAAAAATTATTAAATTAGAGCAATTCCGCCAGACCCAGCTGATCCCCTATCGACAAGTCACATAAATTGATGACGCGCTTTCATCGCTCAGGGTTTTAGCCCACAATGTGGACTGAAACCCCGAGCGTTTTTAATGCGTCAAACACTCTTTCTCGACATCCAAATCTCGATCTTCAAATCCGGTATTCGTCCGATACTCCAGAGACACTCAACAAATACCACAAACCATCTAGAAATGTTTTTGCACAGCATTCTTTTATGGATCGATCTCAATATATCAAAATTTTACAGCAAGAATTTTTAAAACGAAAAGAACAAGATATTTACTACTCATTAAGACAATTTGCTCTGGATCTCGAGGTTGACTTCTCACACTTAGGATATGTTCTAAGAAATGAACGAGGATTTTCGCGCAAAAAAGCCGAAGTCATTTCAAGAAAACTGACTCATTTGAACTATAGAGACAGAAAAAAATTTGTCCGACTGGTTTCAGCAGCCAGCGGAAGATCACGTTTCGAGAAAAATTTGGCGAAAATGGGATTAAAAAACGACGAGCTCTTACGCTTCAAGAAGCGGAGTTAGCTTACCTTCTTCGTCTAAGGCTTTTAGGTCCGTGTAGCCGCCGATAAGTTTGTCGTTAATAAGAATAATTGGAACAGTCATCCAGCCGGTTCTAGTTTTCCAATCCATTAACTCTTCTGGTTTTCCAGTAAGGTCTATGATGTCGACTTTGATGCCGCGGTTTTCGAAAAAAGTCATGGCGCGCTCGCAGTAAGGGCACGGATTTTTTTTAACCATTGTAACTTTAGCTGTTTGGCTCATGACTTTTTCCTTCAAATACTTTCTTCAAAAATTACGCGTGTGAAGTTAAGAATTCAGTGATTCTTTCTTTCGGGTGATTACCAACTAACTCACCAACTTGTTTTCCACCTTTGAATAAAAGCATTGCTGGAATTCCACGGATACCGAATTGGCCTGGAGTTG
>CAMLRE010000278.1 GCA_946482355.1 uncultured Bdellovibrio sp. | reverse complement strand
CGATAGATACTAATTCTTTTTCTTCAACAGCTAATACACCTTTTAAAGGGCCGTTAGCAGCGGCACGTAAAGCATCGTTAATCGCTTGAGCAGACATTTCTTTTTTAGCATTGAAAGTAAAATCAACGACAGAAACGTTAGGTGTTGGAACACGAACAGAGATACCGTCAATTTTACCTTTTAAGTGAGGTAAAACTAAACCAACCGCTTTAGCAGCGCCAGTTGTTGTAGGAATCATTGATACTGCCGCAGAACGAGCACGACGTAAATCTTTGTGAGATGAATCTAAGATACGTTGATCGTTTGTGTACGAGTGAATTGTCATCATCGTGCCTGATTCAACACCGAAAGTTTCATCTAAAACTTTCACTAACGGAGCTAAGCAGTTTGTTGTGCAAGAGGCATTAGAGATGAATGTGTGTTTAGAAGCATCATACTGAGTGTGGTTAAGACCGTAAACTACAGTTAAATCAACACCGTCAGCAGGAGCAGAGATCATCACTTTTTTTGCACCAGCTGTGATGTGTTTTTGGTAATCGTCTTTACCTTTAAGAGCACCTGTACATTCCATCACTAAATCAACACCCCAAGATTTCCAAGGGATTTGCGCTGGATCTTTAGTTTTAGAAACAGGAATTTTTTTACCGTTAACGATGATGTTTTCGCCATCGTGAGATACATCAGCATCAAAAATACCGTGAGCTGAATCGTATTTTAATAAATGAACTAAACCATCTAAATCATCTAATGAGTTGATACCTGCGATGTCTAATTTGTTAAAAGCCGCTCTGAAAAATACACGACCAATGCGACCAAAACCGTTAATACCTACTTTTACTTGTGACATATTCTTGTCTCTCCTACTTTTTTCTTTTTTTAATTAAATTTAATCTTTTTAAACATCTTAGCAGCATTGTCTTGAGTGGCTTTTGCCAGCTCTTCAACTGTGACACCTTTAAGTTCGGCCACAAGTTTTGCCGTATGAACCATATACGCAGAAGTGTTTGCTTTACCACGCATTGGAACCGGCGCTAAAAATGGCGCATCCGTTTCAACATGAATACGATCTAACGGAACCACATCACGCACAATCGCACGTAATGAGTCTGCATTTTTAAAAGTAACAACACCTGAAATTGAAATGTTAAATCCTAAAGCTAAAGCTTCACGCGCTAACCATTCAGTTCCTGTAAAACAGTGAATGACTCCTGTCACTTTACCTTGAAACTCTTTTAAAATTTCAATCGTGTCTGGTTCGGCATCGCGTGTGTGAATTTCAACCGGAAGCCCTACGTCAGCTGCAATTTTTAACTGTTCACGAAACGCATGAATCTGCTCAGCTTTTGGTGATTGGTTGTAATAATAATCTAAGCCAATTTCACCGATCGCCACCACTTCTGGTTTTGCTGCATTTTCGCGTAAGAACTTACCAACTTCATCAGTGTATTTAACACCTTCGTGCGGATGAACGCCGATCGTGCAATAAACGGCCGGGTAATATTTTTGCGCCAAATCTAAAACAACCGGAAGATCTTCTGGTTCTGTTCCGATTGTGATTAATTTTTTTACGCCATTTTCTTGCGCTAATTTTAAAGCGGCCTCGGGGCCACCCTCTAAACGATCTAAATGTGTATGAATATCGATCCAGCTAAGCTCTTGCATGTTTAACCCACAGTGACTCAAACAAAAGAGTCATATCTAGTTTATCAATATCTTGAATAGCTTGTAAGAGCGCCGTTGAAAAATCATAGAGTTTTTCAACTGGAATAAAGTCTAATTTGATTAGCGTTGTAATTTGATCTGAGTTTAAAACCTGATCGCGCGCCCCTTGCGAGAACACAATCAGATCACGAGTAAACGTATACCAGTTTTTTAAAACGATGCCGGCTGATGCGCGGTCTTTCACGTACTCTTTGATATCGGTTTCTAGAATAAAATTTTTGTTCGACCAAAAATGTTCAAAAAAACCTAAATCAGAATTTCGACGTTCTAGGGTTTCACCTTCAGAAAAATCTAATAACTTTCCCGCCTGCCCGCGCGCCGATTTATACATCCAGCTGGCTAAGCCAGGATTAATACGTTGCAAGTTGTGAAACGTTAAAGCTTTAAAAGAAATAATTTGTGAACGCGAACGAATCGTTGGCATTAATAAACGCACATCCGTTGTCGTTAGAATGAAATAAACATCCTGAGGTGGTTCTTCTAATGTTTTAAGCAAAGCATTTGAAGCCTGTGGATTCATTTGATTGGCATGGTCAATAATGATCACGCGTTTTTGTGAATCACTCGCTAAAGATAAAAAATCTAAAATCTCGCGCACTTGAGAAATTTTAATTTGTAAACCATCTGGGCTTACAAGGCGCACACTTTCAGATTGGTTTTTTTCTACACGCACACAAGCGCCGCAATGACCGCAGGCTTTGGCATTTATGGGTTCTTCGCAAACTAAGCTTTGTGCGATAGCCACAGCTAATTTCATTTTGCCGATACCCGCAGGACCTGAAAACACCATTGCATGTGGCAATGATTTATTTTCAATTGCCGCTTCAAGCATGTGTTTTTGCTCTTCGTGGCCAATCACTTGCTGGATTAACGAAGCCATTTTTTCTCCGTTAATTTGGCAATAAGCTGAGTGTATAATTCGTCAGGTGTTAAAGCTGCATTGAGCACTAACCAGTTTTCAGAATCAGCTTTGGCTTGATCTAAAAATCCTTGGCGAACTTTTTCGTGAAATGAGTCCGCTTCAGCTTCGATACGATCTTCGGCCACAGCGGTTGTGTTTTCACGGTGAGATCTGCGTTTTTTTGACTCTTCAACAGATAAATCTAAAAGAACGGTAAGATGTGGTTTTAATTGGTTTGTTGAAAAATCGTTTAACCAACGAACTTGGTCTAAAGAAATTCCGCGACCGCCACCTTGAAAGGCAATAGAACTGGCTGAAAAGCGATCACATAAAACCCATTTTTTTTGCGCCAGCGCCGGACGAATCACAAGATCAACGTGCTGAGCACGACTTGCTTGGTATAAAAGTAATTCTGTACGCGCTGAAGGTGGTTCGGCTTGTTTTTTTAAAATAATTTCACGGATTTCATCACCAACAGTGGTGCCACCCGGCTCGCGGGTCATGATCAGATCTTGTCCTGTGTTTTTTAAATGAGTTTCGAGCCTCTTCATCAAAGAGGATTTCCCCGACCCATCTAAACCTTCAAAGACCACAAAAAACATCCACTTAGATATGCTCCAAAGCTGCGGCTTTGTCACCTTTAAACGCCGCGTAAAACGATCCCTTGCTGGACTGAATTATGTTGATTCGATAAGTTAACGGTTTGTTTATCTGACAAACTTGAAGGAGCCATCCATGATTACATTTTTAGCCACTGTTCACATCTTAGCGTGCTTAGCCCTAATCGGATTAGTTTTAGTGCAAGACTCAAAAGGTGGCGGCGTATTTACTTCTCAAAGCTCTTCAAACTCAGTTTTAGGCGCTACAGGAGCTACAACATTAGCAGCGACAATGACTAAAGTTGTATCAGTTATCCTTGTGATCACTTGTATCGGCTTAGCGATGTTATCTTCACGTACACAATCTTCGGTAGTTGATTCTGCTGTAATTCCAACAACTCCAATGAATGCGGCGGCGGCAGTTTCTGAAACAACTGAAGTTCCACCTCCACCAGCAGCATCTGCAACACAAACTAAATAATTTTAGTTTTTAAAGCATGAAAAACCGAGTCGTTATCGGGCTCATCATTATTGGTATTGTGCTTATTATGGTTTCGGTGTTTGTTCCAACCCGAAACCTTGATCTTTTAGCTTCTAAAGAAATTGCAAAAATCACAGAAATTAATTCTGATACCCCAACCGGCGTGATCACACGTGGTCTTGATCAGTACGATGATATTCCGGCGAAAAAGGGATTAAAAATCCGTCACTTAGATTTAATTAAAACAGCGCCGTTATCTGATGCACTCATCACTTTCACCCAAACCGGCGGCGAGCTACGTGTTTTAGAAAATTCAGAAATCTTAGTTGAGCAAACTGATGATAAAACAAC
>CAMLRE010000277.1 GCA_946482355.1 uncultured Bdellovibrio sp. | reverse complement strand
ACCACGCCGAAGGTAAACTTGTTGAATCACAAGGCGCTATCGGTCTTGATTTCTCGAATGAAAATATGGGTTTTTGCCTGTTATTAAAGTCTGACGGCACAGGTCTTTACGCCACAAAAGATGTAGAGCTTGCCCGTCGTAAATTTGAAGATTACAAAATTGAAAAATCAATTTATGTGGTCGATCAAAGACAAGCGCTTCACTTTAAACAAGTATTTAAAACTTTAGAAGTTTTAGGCTTTAACCAAGCTAAAGATTGTTACCACTTACAATACAACTACGTTGAACTTCCAGACGGTGCGATGAGCTCTCGTAAAGGAAACATCGTTCCATTAACGGCGTTAGTTGAAACAATGAGAAATCATATTAAAGCCGAATATTTAAATCGTTACACGAATGAATGGACACAAGAAGAAATTGAAACTGTGGCTGATCAAGTGGCTAAAGGCGCGATTAAATACGGTATGCTTAAACAAGACACGAATAAAAAAATCGTGTTTGATATGAATGAATGGACAAAACTTGATGGCGAATCGGGACCATTTATCCAGTACTCATTTGCACGTATTAATTCATTACTTAAAAAATTCACATTCGACGCAAAAGCTGAATTTGTGAGTGATGTTTTATCTCACAATTCAGAGTTAAAATTAATGCAGCACTTAATGAATTTTAACACTGTGGTTTTAAACTCAGCTGAGAATTATAAACCTGCGGCATTATGTTCTTACTTATACGATACAGCGAAAAAGTTTAATACGTTCTACCACGACTGTGCGATTGGAACTGCCGAAACACCTGATCTTAAGAAAGCGCGTTTAGCTCTAGCTTATTCAACAGGTGCAGTGATCAAACACGGCTTAAGCTTATTAGGAATTCCAGCTCCAGAGAGAATGTAATCTTACATTTCAAAAATAAAAAAAGCCTCGAACTTTCATTCGAGGCTTTTTAGTGTGTTTTATATTTTCAGAAGTAAACTCTTACTCTGCTGGTAAAAGCTGCTGTTACTCAGCAAGACCTAACCAAATTTGTAAACGAGCGCGTGAACCGATTACGTTTGGTGATGTCGCTTCGATTTCGATTGAATCAACACGTACTGAATATTGCCAGTCTAAACGTACACGTACATCGCGGCCTTCTCTTACAACACCAGTCGCGATATTTGTTGTGCGGCCGTTTGATAAACGAGCGTAAGCGCGAATGATTTGAACGTCAGCATTAGATGAACGTAATAAAACTTCGTTCACTAAACGGTCACGAGCGTTGATGCGGATAGTTTCTGACATGAATTTATCAACTTTGCTTGTACCCATATCTAACCAACGGTAAGTGTACGCAGGACCGTAGTCGCTGTAACCTGGGTAAGACGGGTAGCCTGGTTCATACGGGTTATTTGGGTATGATGGATAGCCCGGTTCGTATGGGTTACCTGGGTACGGAGCCGGTTGTGGATGGCTCGGGCGGCTTGGGCGACCTGGTCTGCCGTGTCCGTCACCATTGCCTGGTACTAATTGAGCTTGTGCTAAGCCTGCGATTAACATAATCGCTAAAAATAATGATTTCATAAATCCCCCTGTTAAATTGCGACCCAATAAATTGGTGTCATTTGTTTCAAAAAAGTTGTTGGAACACCTTAAAGCAATTGGTCGGCCAAAATAATGTGGCTCAAATGGCACCTTTTAGAGTATAAAACTGGTGACATTAGGTGTTCCAAACGCATGGAACAAATTGTTTAAAAAGGATTTGCCAAATGAAATTTGAAAAAAAACTTCACGAAGGAATTTTACTTTCACGTTACAAAAGATTTTTTGCTGATGTGGAATTAGACGGCGAAAAAATGACGATTCATGTTCCTAATACAGGTTCATTAAAAGCCGTGATTGAAAAAAATCCGGCACAACCGCAGAAATGTTGGTTCTCTCTTCACGGTGATCCCGCAAAAAAATTAAAAGGCACTCTAGAAGCGGTGCAAACTGAAGAAGGCGCGTGGGTCGGCGTGAATACTTCAAATCCAAACCGTGTTGTCACTGAAGCGATTCAAAATGCGATTGATACGGGAACTCCATTTTTAAAAGAGTGGGCCGAATACGGTTTTTACAAGCCTGAATATAAAATCTCAAAAGAAACACGTTTAGATGGCGCGTTCTTTTTTAAAGAAATCGATTTAGATAATCCAAAAGCTAAAAAACATTTTATCGAAATTAAAAATACAACATACAGATCCAAAGTAGATAAAAAACATCACGCGCAATTTCCAGATGCAGTGACTGAACGCGGACAAAAACATATCACCGAGATGATGCACCTAATGCAACAAGGGCATAAGTGCGAATTAATCTTCGCGGTTCAGCGCAGTGATGTGGATTTTTTCTCGCCCTGTGATTTAGATCCTGAATACGTAAAGCTTTTAAAGAAAGCGGCGAAGGAAGGATTAATTATTTCTCCAATGATTATTGATATTAGCCGCGACGAAGTAAAATTAACGACGAAAAAATTAGACGTGGTATTTTAGTTTACATATCCGTGCAAACAGCAAACGCTGTGACAGCTACTGCGCCCGTACCCCATTTGCAACTCCACTGAGTGGGACTGCTTGGGTATGAACTGATTAAAGGGGCAATAGTGCCGGTCGCAGCATTAAGACATCCACCAGAAACAATTTTTTTGCTTCCAGGACAAGTAGCCATACATTCGCTTACTGCTGAACATGGGTTATTTACATGCTGAATGCCACCCCAAGCCGATGTTTGTTGAACGCTGCCATCACCAAATTCAACAGCAGCCGTTGTTCTGATTGGTCCACTGACAGTTAATGCCGCCGTAGGTGTTGTCGTACCAATACCGACTTGACCACTTGGTGTAACTGTCAGACGAGCTGATCCGACTGTACCGATCTGTACGGCATTGTTTGAGCTAATTAATAGCGCATCTGTAATTTCACCGGAGAAGAGTGTGTTTGTTCCTGTAGAATATCCAATGTTACCTTTTGGTGAACCAGCTTTAGTTATAGCGATGTAGCCACCAGAGCTATTGGATCCATCAAAGCGGGCGATTTCAGGGTTACTGCTAAAAACATGAAGTCTTGAAGCTGGCGACACTGTGCCAAGTCCTAACCATCCGTTGATATTAACTGTTCCCGACGTCGTAAACGTTAGATTTCCCGGAGAATTAATCGTTGAAATATTATCGATTGAAGAGTTTGTACTTCCAGTGGCAATCGTGCGGCGCACGCCAGCGTTATCTGTGATGTATAAAAGGCCGTCGTATTCCATTGTGCCTGGTACAGGAGTGGCTAATAAACTGCTTGAATTAAATTTAAGGGGTGCTACTCCGCTGGCTGCGGCGATTTCAAAGCGGGCTGTTGGATTAGGCAAGCCAACACCAACATTACCATTATTTAGAGCGACAAAATTAGTTGTAAGGCCACCGGCTGTAGTCACTCTTAAGCCATATTTTCCGGCGACCGTATTTTCGACATTGATTTTTACGCCGTTACCATCGCTATTTGTATTGTTAAAATAACCGGCCAAAGAATTTGTTGTAATCGGAGCAACAACTGTAAGACCAAAATTAGAAATAATCGTGCTTGAACCAACTGTTGCATTTAAGGTTGTCATGACTCCCACGGCATTGCTTGACCACTGAGTTCCACCGTTGGCGACAGGAAGAACACCTGACACATCTGAAGATAAATTAATAAATGATTTTGTAGCTAACGGGCCTAAACCTAAATTACTGCGAGCAATAGTCGCCGAAGAAATCTCAGATAAATTATTCACCGATTGTAAAGCACCAAGAATGCGTGAATCATTACCAGCAGCTACCGTACCTGCTGATGTACCGAAATTTACAGAAAGAGTTCCAGATGAAGTAATTGGTCCACCTAATAAACCGCTTCCGGCCATCACACTTGTCACAGTGCCAACACCACTAGGTACAGAGGTTGGAGTCCACGCCGAACCATCGTAAGCTAACACTTGGCCAGAGCTTGGTGTTGCAGAAGCGACAGCTACATTGCGAAGACGAATTACGGTGACGTTACCAGAGCCTGCTGCGTTGTTAATATCTCCGC
>CAMLRE010000276.1 GCA_946482355.1 uncultured Bdellovibrio sp. | reverse complement strand
GTCTGCCGGAATATCAAAGGCGATTGTCGTGCTCGGATTAATTTTATAAGAATAAGTTCCGCTGCCGCTGCAATCTAACGTGTAGCTTTCAGCAAATTGACTTAACGGGGTGTAGTTTGATCCGTTGTCAAAACTAACTTGAATATCTTTGATTGAACCTTGGCATTTACCAGAAATATAAAAAACCGATTTGCTGGTTTTGCTTTTTAAAATCTGTGTGCTTTCGCTGATTTCAAAACCGCCAACTTCACCAAGCACTGTCACAACAGGAGCCCCAGGCTGACAAGACATCAGCATCAGTAGGGGAGCTAGCAGTAAAATATTTGTCGTCAATTTAATTTGCATATTTACACCTATTGATAACAGCAACGATATCCAATGCTGGTACTGAGCGGATAGCTGGTTACGTTTCGTCCTGTGTTTGAAGTGCCGTCATCTGAGAGATGGCAAGTACCCGTGCTAGTAACAAATTTTAAAACGACCATTTGGCCATTAGATCCCGAAGCATTGTAACCATCTGAAGTCCAATGGTATACGTTCTGTAAACTAGTCAGCGCAAGATTGTTTTCACAGGCGCGATCAAGCTGTTTAGCTGTACAAACACTTGGCGTTGTTTTACGGCCATTGCTTTTCGCTGCACAGTTACCATTAGCCGTTTGGTATGGTGTTGAAGTGTTATAATTATTTTCAATACAGTAAGCATTTGGATTGCCAGGAGTTCCGACGAGTACAAAACCAGAATCACAACTTGTTACTCCATTAACACCTTGCCATGAGTCTCCGTTACAGAATTCCATCGTTTTAGCTGCGCTGTTGTAACGTTGTGATCCTTCTTCGGCTGTCGTACAAGCAAACGGTAAAGCAGCAGGGCTTCGTAATTGAACCACACCACTTACAGCAAGACTTCCATTAATTACGGTCGTACCACCCAGTAACGTTGTTCCTGAAACATGAAAATTAGCTTGTGGTAAAAATATATTTATACCAACACGGTTGTCGTTTTTAACAACGAAGTTTGGAATACCATTTACGCCAACAACTGAAAGGCCGTAATTTCCGGGATTAGTTCCATTCGTTTCAATAAGTAATCCATCATGATTCGTGCTGTCTTGTCTTAAATAAGCTAAGTGGCTTGCTGTCGATTCAATTAATAAACGGTACGCTGGATCCGGAAGCGGAGTACCGATGGCGATATTTGAAGTGTTGTAAAGACCGTTATTTCCATCTTTTGTCCAAAAACCTACCGGATGCCAGAGAGTTCCGTTACACGTTTCTAGATGATTGTTATTGTTGTTGTATCGAAGCACACCTAATTCAATTCCACTACAACTTGTGGCGGCGCCATTCGTTCCGATTTTAACTGTGCCTTGCACATCAAGCATGGCATTTGGTGAATTTGTACCAATACCAACTTTACCAGTACCCGTAATTGTCATACGTGTGGCCATATTGCCTGGATTAGATTTAGTTTGAAATTCTAATTGGCTTTGTTCACCAGACGCTGTTGTCCAGCGTGAAATGATTCCGGCCTGGTTTACCGTTGTGCCTGAAGCATTTTCGGCATCAAATAAAAGAAGTGAACCAAAATTATCAGCTCCATTACTTGCATTTGATGTCTGGCGACGAATTGTAAATAACGGAACAACATCCGCATTGGTTGCCGTCGTTGAAACAACTCCTAAAGTGCCGTCAACCACGTAAAAACCAGAAAGCGTGTCACCACCAGCGCGAATAAAATTTGCATTAGTAGGTGCCCATTGGCTTCCGTTATAACTCATAATTTGTCCTGAAGCCGGAGATGTCGCCGCTACAGGTTTATTTTGAATCGCGACAACTTTTAAAGTGTCATCACCGGCATTTGATGAAATATCACCGTTGAATGCAGGAAGGTTAAACTCCTGCAACATGCCTGTGACTTGTGTTGAAAGATTCACGGTATTTAAAGTCGCTAAAGCTCCTAAACCTAAATTACTACGGGCTGCCGAGGCGGATGTGATATCACTTAAATTTAAAGCGGGACTAAGCGGTGTTGGAACATTCGTTGGTGCCCATGAAACTCCGTTAAAAACTAAAGCCTGGCCAGATGACGGCGCTAAAGTAGAAATCGAAGTGCCTTGAAGACGGATAACAGTCATCGTTGTTGCACCCGAAGTCGAAAAAACATCGCCAGTATAAGATGGCATACGCGCCGGAGCTAATGTTCCCGTAGCTGAAGCTGAACCTAAATCAATCGACGAAACTCCGCCAGCTCCTGCCACAGGTAAGTTCACCCACGAAAAACCAGATCCGTTACGGCTTAACACTTGGCCAGTGGTTCCACCACTTACACTTGAAGCTAAAAGAAAATCAGCATCTGATTTTCCGTTTAACAGCGAAGCATTGGCTGCAAACTGAGCGTAAGGAGCTGAACCTAAAGTAATTGAAGCTGTAACATTTAAAACCGCAGAATAAACATCGGCAAAACGTGTGGCATTGATAGCGACCGAACAAGCTGTTCCTGTGCCATCAGCTAATTTACCATTCGCAATGCCGCTAAAGACCGAAGATGAAAGAATATTATTGTATGAAACCGGAGTTGTAATAGCAGAGCCATTTCCAAAGCGATGTAAAATGTTACCTTCGCCATCGCCGGCACTAGAAGAAGTTTCGCCAAAGAGCACACACTTTTTACCGAAAGAATCGTAGGCTGTAATATAAAAATAAAGCTGCTGACCCTGTAAATCTACGGCGTTTCCGCTCCCGTCAGTTAGCGTACCTTCAAATGACATCATTTGATTTTGTGATGATTGCGACCACGCCGGTTGACATAGTAATAACGACAGAAAAACTGCCGTAAACTGTTTTGCAAAATAAGTGGTCCGGAAACGTGAATTCATCAATACATTCATCGGGATAAAAGGTCTAAATGTTTAACACTTTAGTCAGATCTAGGCTGATTATTCTAGACGTTGACCCAATTCAAAACATTTGGGTTCTTGCCGATATCATATTGAGAAAATTAAAAGATTTATTTAACGGAATAAATAAATAGGGATGTTGTGAACGAACAAATGCGACGTTTTATAATGGCAGGGATGATATCAGGGACAAGCTTTGGCTTAGTCTTAGCGTGGTATTATTTTTCAGCTCCGCAAAATAAAAACGTGACCAATCAACAACCTATCGCCGTCGTAAAACAAATCAAAGAAGAAGTTGATCGCAGACCTGCAAAACGCCAAGTTTGGCAATCTATCACAAACGGTGAAGTGGTTTATTCAGGTGAAGCGATTCGTACGGCCAAAGGTTCCGAAGTTAAAATTCAATTCTTAGATGGTAGCCGCTCGATTGATATCGAACCAGAATCAATCGTGATGATCTTACAAAGTGCGAATAAAGAATTCTCCCTTGATCTTATGGAAGGGGGAGCTTCCGTTATTGCTGATAAAGACGATGCGGGTGGTTTCAACTTAATCCAAAACGGTAAAACTGTCGCGTTAAAAGGGGCCGCTACACTTTCTAAATCAGGAAGTGGTGGTTTAGAAATCCAAAGTGATGATTCGGGCGCTGGCGGAAATCCATTCTTTGCAGTGATGAATGATAACCGTTTATCGGGTTTTAAATTAGTTCAGCCTGCAAAAGACAAATCGGCTTTAATCGATGAAGCCAATCCAACAGTTCCGATGTCATGGTCAGGAATTCCTGCGGGATTTAAAACTAAAATCGCTCTAGGTACTGAAAGAAATAACTTAGACCAAAACTTTGAAACGAATGATATGTCATTTGCTTTAAAATTGCCGGCAGGATTCTATTTCTATAAATTGTATTTTACAAATCCAGCTACGGGTCAAGTTGTGGGTGAATCAAAATTACAACGTTTAAAAATCAACGAGCGTAAATTTCCAGTTTTCGTAAGCCCTACGGCAAACCAATTTATCCAAATCGTGAACCAATCAGCAATTCCTAAGTATAAAATGTTATTCGATTGGACCGAGGGCGAATTTGTTACAAAATATTTAATCGAAGTAGCTACTGACAGTGGCTTGCAGAAAAAAGTAATTAACCAAGCTATGGATAAAAAAGCTGGTTTTGAATTT
>CAMLRE010000275.1 GCA_946482355.1 uncultured Bdellovibrio sp. | reverse complement strand
TCCAGGTTTAAATTTTAAAATTCCGTTTTTTGAAGTGATCTTTCGCCGTGTATCGGTGCAAAACCAATCGGTGGAATTACAATTCCAAGCGATCACCCAAGATCAGGCGAATGTAAATTTCAAAGCCTTATTGCTTTATTCAGTGATCGATCAAACTGAAGCGACAATCAAAGATGTGGCCTTTAAATTCATCGATTTTGGTTCTTTAATGCAAACATTAAACAGAACAGTTGAAGGTTCGGTGCGTGGTTTCGTGGCTACTAAGCGCCAAAATGAAATTTTAGGACTTCGCAAAGATATCGTAAATGCTGTTAAAGCGCAGTTAGATGAAGATTTAAAATCGTGGGGTTACCACTTAATCGATATGCAGTTAAATGACATCACTTTTGATGAAACAATCATGCAATCAATGGCGCAAGTCGTGGCGTCTTCAAACTTAAGAGCTGCCGCTGAGAATGAAGCCTTAGCTTTATTAATCAAAAAAACCAAAGCCGCTGAAGCTGATGGTATGGCGATTAAAATTTCTGCCGAAGCTGAAAGAGAAGCTTCTAAACTTCGCGGTGAAGGTATTGCGCTTTTCCGTGAAGAGGTTGCAAAAGGTATGGCAAAAGCTGCTGACGAAATGAAAAACGCAGGATTAGATTCTTCATTTATTTTATTTTCAATGTGGACAGATGCGATCAAACACTTTGCTGAAAACGGTAAAGGTAACACGATCTTCTTAGATGGTTCATCAGATGGTTTAGAAAGAACGATGAAACAGATGACGTCGTTAGCGAATACAAAATCTGGTAGAGCTTAATTTTAGCTACTCATTTCTGGTCTGATCCTTGCTTTGGTCGGTTGTATAAGTGTCACAACGACCATTGGGGGGATTCATGAAAAAGTTTTTTATCGCTATTTTGTTATTTTTTTGGGCTAATATTTCTTCAGCTCAACAAAACTGTATGAGCAGTTGCTCGGCGGAGTGTGTTCGCGCTGCACAGCAGATTCTTGTGAACTGTAGTGGAGCCACTCCTCCACCAGTTACACCGCAACCATCAAAGACAGCTCTTTATCATTCGGATTCGTGCAACGAAGGTGATTTAATTGTAAATCTTCGTTCAAGCACAGATTGTTCAAGCAGCGTGATTTCATCAGCACCAAGAACTTGGGCTGTGCGTGTGCGCGGAGTTTGTTCTGATATTTCAGACGAAGATACGCCAAAAGCGTGTGTGAAATACAAAGCGGCTGGTTCTTCTGATGCAACTTTCTTTTATCACAGCGATCGTTGCGAACCTTCAGAGTTAATCGCGGCTATTGATGGTAATACAGATTGCGAAAAATTAGTCCAAGTAGAAACTGATCGCGTATGGGGTATTGTCAGCGACGGAAAATGTGTAGATATTTCTGATATGGATATTAAAGCAGCCTGTGAACGTTACAAAGATTTTGGAATGATGGCTGAAAGATCAAAAAAGAAGTAAGAAAAAAATCGAGACGGGCAGTCGTTGAAGTTTACTTGACCGCCCGCTCATGAAATCAAAAAGAATTATTGAGCTTTCGCTCCGCCTTTATAACCGTAAGCTACCGTGCAGTACTTAGTGTAAACGACGATGTTTGTGCTGTGTTGATCGATGTGAGATACGATTGACATACCACCAGCTTTTGCAGCTTCAGCTACTGAAGCATCGCCAGTTGCAAATAAACCGAACCAACCAGTTGCACAAGCTTCACCACGTAAAGGACCTTTAGGTAAGTGAGTTGTAGCCACAGGGCCTTGAACGTCAGCGTAGATTAAACCACCAACAGGTTGTACAGAAGCGCAGCCGCATAAAGATGCTAATGCTAATAAAGCGATAATTTTTTTCATGTGTACCTTTCAACTTTTGCCAAATGGCAAATAAACTTGAATCAGTATGATTTCTAATCACTTTTTCGTCCAGCAATGAAGCCTTCGGGCTGGACCTTCGGCTGGTAGAAAAAGTATACTGTTAAAGATGCATAAAAATTTCGATTCCGAAAAAATTATTCTGTTAGAACTTCGCCGTGAGTTTCTTGAAATTGCGAAAACCCGCAAAATGAAATTTCAGTTGGCGAATATTCAGCTTTTTGATTCGGCCACGAAGTGGGGCGAATACGATCATGGTGCGCGCGCAATTTCTCTTTCAAGAACTTTAGTGCAGAAGTTTTCTTGGGCGCATGTTTTAGGAGTTCTCAAGCATGAAATGGCTCATCAGTGGGTTTATGAAAACTATCCTAATAGTGATGTGACAGCGCACGGAAAAGAATTTCACGAAGCTTGTGAGAAATTAAAACTGCATGGCCAATATCGTTCGACAAAAGTAGAACTGGCTTCAGAAAACCCTGATTTTTCAATTGAAGAAGTGGCAAACCCACTCATTGAAAAAGTTAAAAAGTTGATGTCTTTAGCCAGTTCTTCAAATGAACATGAAGCCAGTCTTGCAGCCACGAAAGTGCGTGAGTTGTATTTGAAATATAATCTTGAGCAAGCAGATCTTGTTAGCTTGGGTGGCCAAAAAAGTGATGTCTCTCATATTCTGATTTCAACGGGCAAAAAAAGATTATCTTTAATCGAAAAGAAAATTATCTCGATGTTAGTTGAATTTTACTTCGTGCAAGTGATCGTGGTTCATGAATTTAACGCGAAAACATTAGAGCATTATCAGGCTTTAGAAGTGATTGGTTTAAAAGAAAACGCTTTAATGGCTGAATATGTTTATCATTTTTTACTGCGCGCTTGTAAGTCATATCCCGGCACTTCAATGAAGCTTGGTTTGTTGGATGGTTTTGGGCAAAAACTTAAAGGCCAGGTTGTGAATCATTTGCCGCAGGAAAAATCGTTAATGGTGCGTGCAGAAGCCGAGCTTGAAGATTATGTGCATGAATATTTTCCGCGTTTAAGAAGCTTACGCTCATCTTCCCGTCAGATTTCAAGCAGTGATTACAATCATGGCGTATCTCAGGGGCAGAAGCTTAATTTAAACAAACCTGTTGCAAGTAAAAACAATTCTATCGCAGGATTTCTTGGTATCAGAAAGAACTAGACTCACGCTTCAGTCAGTAACAAACTAGCTTTGATGAATAAAAAAGCCATTACACTATTAGCTACGTTTTTTGGTTCCGGAAGATTGCCAAAATCTCCGGGCACTTGGGGAACGTTAGCCACAATTCCTCTTTGGTATGTGCTAGCCCAATTGCATGCGATTCCTTATATGGTTGTCGTGTTGTTACTTTGTGTTGCTGCGATTTTAATTGCACAAGCTTATGAAAATATGACGAGCACGCATGATTCAAAAGAAATTGTGATCGATGAAGTTGTTGGTTTTTTAATTACCATGACCTGGCTTCCGCTAACTTGGCAGAGTTTGATTGCCGGATTTATTTTGTTTCGTATCGTTGATATTGTAAAACCACCTCCGATCAGACAACTTGATCAAAAAGTAAAAGGTGGAGTTGGTGTGGTGATCGATGATATTGCTGCTGGAATTGTGTGCAATATTATTCTTCAGTTGGTTTATACCTACACGCCATGGCTTGGGGCGCAAACCCAGACCTTATAATAGTTTTGTTTAAAAAACCTCTTTACATATGTGTAAGTGATATGTAAGTTCATATGTAAGTTATATGAAAGTAATTACGGATTAAGCATGAAGACACTAACAAATGTGCAAACCGAAAAACTGAATTCTCGAGGGGAAAATGCCCTCGAAAAAGCTATTCAGGTTGTTCGTGACAAGGGTTTGTTAGTGGGGTTTGCTGAGAGCTGTACCGGAGGACTTTTATCAAGTTCGTTGAGCAAAAAAGCTGGGGTTTCAGATATTTTCTGGGGTTCGGTTGTGAGCTACGCGAATGAAAGTAAAAGTACTTTTTTGGGTGTGCAAGAATCTGTGTTCAAACAGTTCGGAGCGGTAAGTTCTGAATGCGCGAAACAGATGGCTGAGGGATTGGCCGCACAAATCAAAAAGACAACATCGAAAGATGTGGTTACGGTGGCGGTCACGGGGATCGCAGGTCCGACAGGCGGAACAGAATTAAAGCCTGTAGGTACTGTGTTTTTCGCGGTGGCTGGTACGAAGATAGCAAC